>DATMSN010000801.1:0-2219 GCA_035565375.1 Duganella sp.
GCGCGCCACGGCGCCACCCTGTTCATGACGCTGCTGGCTGGCTGGTCGCTGCTGCTCGCGCGCGTGAGCGGGCAGGACGATGTCGTCGTCGGCACCGCGGTGGCCAACCGCCAGCGCGCCGAGACCGAGTCGCTGATCGGCTTTTTCGTCAACCCGCTGGCGCTGCGCGTGCGGCTCGACGACGATCCGACGGTCGACGAATTGCTGCGCCAGGTAAGGGCCACCACGCTGGAGGCCTACGCCAACCAGGACGTGCCGTTCGAACAAGTGATCGACAGCCTCAATCCACAGCGCAGCCTGAGCCACAGCCCGCTGTTCCAGGTGATGCTATCCTTGAACAATGTGCCCACCGGCGGCGAACTGAGCTTGCCGGGACTGACCCTGGCGCCGGTCGAGATCAGCCAGGACACGACGCACTTCGACCTGTCGCTGTCGCTGAGCGATCGGGGCGATGCCATCAACGGCGCCCTCGAATATGCCAGCGACCTGTTCGAGCGCGGCACGATCGAACGCCTGGTCGGCCACTTCCTGCAGGTGCTTGCGGCCATGGTGGCCGACGAGCGGCAGCGCGTGAGCGCATTGCCTCTGCTGAGTGCGCCGCAACGCCAGCAATTGCTGGTTGACTTCAACGACACGGCCGCCCCTTACCCGCACGACCAGTTGATCCATCAACAGTTCGAAGCGCAGGTGGACCTCCAGCCCGACGCGGTCGCGGTGGTCTTTGAAGACCAGCAGCTCACCTACGACCAGCTCAACCGGCGCGCCAACCAGCTGGCGCATCATTTGCTCGCCCTTGGCGTGCAACCGGACGACCGCATCGCCATCTGCGCCGAGCGTAGCGTCGACATGATCGTGGGCCTGATCGGCATCCTCAAGGCGGGCGCCGCCTATCTGCCGCTCGATCCCGCCAACCCTGCCGACCGCTTGCAGTTCTTGCTTGCCGACGGCACGCCGGTGGCCCTGCTGACCCAGGCCGCATTGCGGACCCGCATGCCAGAGGTGGCGCTGCCGGTGGTGATGCTCGACGCCGACAGTGCCGTCATCGGCCGGCAAGCCGACAGCAATCCCGATCCGGCCGTGCAGGGTCTGCATGCGGGCCACCTGGCCCACGTCATCTATACCTCCGGCTCGACCGGCATGCCAAAAGGCGTGATGATCGAGCATCGCAGTGTGATCCGGCTGGCGGTGAACAATGGTTTCGCTTCGCTGGGTTCGCACGACAGGGTGGCCAATTGCGCCAGCCCGGCTTTTGACGCGACAACCTGGGAAATTTGGGGCGCCTTGCTGAACGGCGCCGCGGTGGTCGTGGTACCACAGGCCGTGCTGCTCGACGCCAGCCGCTTCGGCGCCTACCTGACGGCGCAGGGCGTCTCCGCGCTACTGTTGACGGCCGGTTTGTTCCATCAATACGCCGGCACGCTGGCGTCGGCTTTCGGCGGCCTGCGTTATCTCCTGGCCGGTGGCGACGCGCTCGACCCGCACGTGGTCAGGCGCGTGCTGGCGGCACCGACGCGCCCACAGCATGTGATCAACGCCTACGGCCCCACCGAATGCACCACGGTCGCCAGCTGCCATCATATCGAAACGCTGCATGCGGTCGCGACCGGTGTTCCCATCGGTCGCCCGATCGCCAATACCCAGATCTACATCCTCGATCCCTCCCTGCAGCCGGTTCCGCTGGGCGTGACCGGTGAACTCCATCTCGGCGGCGTCGGCGTGGCGCGCGGCTACCTGAACCGTCCGGAACTGAGCGCCGAGCGCTTCCTGCACGATCCGTTCAGCAGCGTCGCCAACGCGCGCATGTACAAGACCGGCGATCTGGGACGCTGGCTGCCCGACGGCACCATCGAATACCAGGGCCGCAACGACTTCCAGGTCAAGCTGCGCGGCTTCCGCATCGAGCTGGGCGAGATCGAGGCGCGCCTGGCCGTCTGCGCCGGCGTGCGCGAAGCGGTCGTGCTGGCGCGCGAAGACCAGCCGGGCGACAAGCGCCTGGTCGCCTATCTGGTGGCCCAAGATCACGTCACGCTGGACGCGGCCACACTGCGCACAGAACTGGCCGGTGTGCTGCCCGAGCACATGATTCCATCGGCCTTCGTCACCCTGGACGGCTTGCCGCTCACCGCCAACGGCAAGCTGGACCGGCGCGCCTTGCCGGCGCCGGACCAGGGCGCGCTCGCCACGCGCGCTTACGAAGCCCCGGTAGGGGCCACGGAAAC
>DATMSN010000802.1:0-4515 GCA_035565375.1 Duganella sp.
GCCGGAGCTGCCCTACGCCGTGCCAACCCCGGCGCCGGCCAAGGACGGCGGCAAGGAGCGCGCGGTGTTCGTCTACTTCATCAACGGCGCCAAGGAGCGCGCGCCGGCCGCCGCCAAGCATCTGATCGGACTCCTTTAATTGAACGCGAATTGAATGCCGGCCGTTGCTCTTGGTAAAATACGTCTTTGGGCGCTGCCCGCATACGCATTTGAAAGTTACACATGAGCTCATCCAACGCATTCGCCGGCAGCCTGTTCATGGTGGTGGCGCCATCGGGCGCCGGCAAGTCGACGCTGGTCAACGCGCTGCTGGCGCAGGAACCGACGATCAAGCTGTCGATTTCGACCACCACGCGCGCGCCGCGTCCCGGTGAAACCCACGGCAAGGAATACTACTTCACCACCACCGAGGATTTCGTCGCGCGCGCCGACGCCGGCGAGTTCCTGGAGTGGGCCGAGGTGCACGGCAATTACTACGGCACCTCGCGCATCATGGTCGAGCAGCAGATGAAAACCGGCACCGACATCCTGCTCGAAATCGATTGGCAGGGCGCGCGCCAGGTCAAGAAGCAGTTCCCGCACGCGGCCGGCATTTTCATCCTGCCGCCGTCGATCGACGCGCTCGAACAACGGTTGAAAAAACGCGCCACCGACGAGGCGCACGTGATCACGCGCAGGCTGCTGGCGGCGGGCGGCGAAATCGCCCACGCTCCCGAGTTCGAGTATGCTATTATCAATGAAGAATTCGCGGTCGCCCTGTCTGAACTGACGGCGATTGTCAGAGCGGCCCGTTGCCGGTTTGCGCAACAAGCGGCACGCAACACCTCGCTATTTGCCCAATTGGGTATCCACGCTGAATAAATACACAAGATTTTAGGAGTTAAGATGGCCCGTATTACTATTGAAGATTGTTTGAAAACCATTCCGAACCGTTTCCAGCTGACCCTGGCCGCAACCTACCGCGCGCGCCAACTGCTGCAAGGCCACACCCCGAAGGTGGAAGCCAAGGACAAGCCGACCGTCGTCGCGCTGCGCGAAATCGCCGCCGGCAAGGTGGGTCTGGAAATGTTGAAAAAGGTCCCAATGTAAGTTGGGCCCGCGTTCCCGAACAATGTGAATGATGCGGTTTAGCAGCGGTAGAGCAATAGCGCACGCCATCAGGCAGTATTAACATTGACATCGTTAACATTCTCATCGCGACGGAACGCACACGTATGAATCTGATCCCCGCCGATCCGACACTTAGCGGCAAGCACCGGTCCAAGCAACCGGGCAAGCAGCCGGCCAAAGCGCCGGCCGCAGCCACGTCGGGCGCCAACGCGGGCGACAGCACTGCCTCCACCATCGCCTCCTCCGCACCAGCCCCCATCCCCCCCGTGATTTCCTCGTCGCCCCTGGCCACGCCCACCCTGACCGCCGGCGTCGCCTCGGTCACGCATCTGACCGAAAAACTGGCCGAGTACATGACGCCCGCCGACCTTAAAAAGGTCAAGGAAGCGTACCGCTTCTCGGACGAGATGCACCTCGGGCAGGTGCGCAAATCGGGCGAGCCGTATATCTCGCATCCGATCGCCGTGGCCGAGATCTGCGCCGACTGGAAGCTCGACGCGCAGGCCATCATGGCCGCGCTGCTGCACGATGTGATGGAAGACCAGGACGTCAAAAAGGACGAATTGATCGAGCGCTTCGGTGCGCCGGTCGCCAACCTGGTCGACGGCTTGTCGAAGCTCGAAAAAATCGAGTTCCAAAGCCAGATCGAGGCGCAGGCGGAGAACTTCCGCAAGATGCTGCTGGCGATGGCCTCGGACGTGCGCGTGATCCTGATCAAGCTGGCCGACCGCCTGCACAACATGCGCACGATGGAGGTCATGGCGCCGGCCAAGAAGGCGCGCATCTCCAGCGAGACGATGGAAGTGTACGTGCCGATCGCGCACCGCCTGGGCCTGAACAACATCTACCGCGAACTGCAGGACTTGTCGTTCTCGCATCTGTATCCGCTGCGCTACCGCACGCTGGCCAAGGCCGTGAAGGCGGCGCGCGGCAACCGCCGCGAGGTGGTGTCGAAGATCCTCGAATCGGTCAAGACCACGCTGCAGATCGCCGACATCGAAGCGGAGGTCTACGGCCGCGAAAAAACCCTGTACGGCATCTACAAGAAGATGCGCAGCAAGCACCTGTCGTTCTCGCAGGTGCTCGACGTCTACGGCTTCCGCGTGGTGGTCGACAGCTTCCCCAATTGCTACGTCGCGCTGGGCACCCTGCACTCGCTGTACAAGCCGATGCCGGGCAAGTTCAAGGACTACATCGCGATCCGCAAGTTGAACGGCTATCAAAGTCTGCACACGACCTTGATCGGCCCCTACGGCACGCCGGTCGAGTTCCAGATCCGCACCCAGGAGATGCACCGCACCGCCGAATCGGGCGTGGCCGCGCACTGGCTGTACAAGAACGGCGAATCGAACCTGTCGGACCTGCAGCAGCGCACCCACGCGTGGCTGCAGTCGCTGCTCGACATCCAGCAGCAGACCGGCGACTCGGCCGAATTCCTCGAACACGTCAAGGTCGACCTGTTCCCCGATTCGGTGTACGTGTTCACGCCCAAATCGAAGATCATCGCGCTGCCGCGCGGCGCCACGCCGATCGACTTCGCGTACTCGATCCACACCGGCATCGGCGACCACACGGTGGCCGTCAACATCAACAACGAGCCGGCCTCGCTGCGCACGGAGCTGCGCAACGGCGACATCGTCGAAATCGTCACCGATTCGTCGTCGCGCCCCAGCCCGACGTGGCTCTCGTTCGTCCGCACCGGCAAGGCGCGCTCGGCGATCCGCCACCATCTGCGCACCATCAACCTGCCGGAATCGATCACCCTCGGCCAGCAACTGCTGTCGCAGGCGTTGACGTCGCTGGGCATGAGCGCCGACCTGGAAGAACACCTGATCGAGCGGCTGCTCAACGAATCGAGCGCCAAGTCGCTCGACGAGCTGTATGCCGACATCGGCATCGGCAAGCGCATGGCGGCGCTGGTGGCGCGCCACATCTTCGGCCTGCGCGGCGGCGAATCGGCCAGCGCGCCGGTGGACCACAACAGCGCCGCCGAACTCGATCCGGTGACGATCTGCGGCAGCGAAGGCGTCTCGGTGCAGCTGGCGCCGTGCTGCCTGCCGATCCCGGGCGACTCGATCGTCGGCCAACTACGGCGCGACCAGGGGCTGCTGGTGCACACCAACGACTGCACGCTGGCCAAGCGCCAGAAGATCAAGGAACCGGACCGCTGGATCGCCGTCAAGTGGGGCACGGAATTGAACCGCCGCTTCGACAGCCGCATCAAGCTGTTGATCAACAACGAAAAAGGCATCCTCGCGCGGGTGGCGGCGGAGATCGGCGAGTCCGACGCCAACATCACCTATGTCGGCATGGACGAGGACAAGGAACACGTGCTGCACCAGTTGCGCTTCACGATCCAGGTCAAGGACCGCGTGCACCTGGCGGGGCTGCTGCGCAACGTGCGCCGCGTGGCCGGCGTCAACCGCATCCTGCGCGAGCGCAGCTAGGCCGGCTCAAGACCACAAAATGAAGCTTCCATCTAAACCACGTAGGGCGGATTAGCGCAGCGTAATCCGCCATGCACGCGCCGCCGACGGCGCGTGCACGACCGACGGCGTTCCGCCCTAGGGCCGCGCCACCGGGTCATACCAATACGCCTTGTTCGACAGCGGCGTCAGCGGCGGCAGCAAAGGATTCTCCAACTTGAAAATCCGCCGTTTGCGCAATCCCACCTTCTCGATCAGTCCATCGTACGCCTGATGAAACAGGCGGTCCAGGCGGCCATCGGCGCTCAGCAACCGCATGCCGTACTCGAGCCGCCTGGCCAGCCTCAGCTCGCCAGGCGCGACAAAGAAATAGCGCGCCAGCGGCATATACAACGCCAGCTCATCCTCGATGGCGAGCGGCGGGAACGCCGGGGCGTAGGCGTCCCGCTCGTACACCGCCTCCTCCACCGAGCGCGGGAAAAACATAAAGCGCTCGGCTGCCAGCATGGCTTGCAGGTTGTTGACCGAAACGCCCGTCACGACCTTGAAACCGTTCTGGAGAAGCACCGGGGTCGAGCTCCACTGGCGGCCGGACCCCAGCGCCAGCTCGCGCAACTGAGGCAACCCGCCCACCGCGCTGAACCGGGCCTGGCGGCGGCCGTCGATCAGGAAGATACGGTAGCCTGAAAACCCTTTGTCGACGGGAATGCGGATCGGGATCAGCTTGCGCTCCCACTCCTCGGTGGTGACCTGCGCGGTCAGGTTGACCATGTCGCCCTTGGCCATTTCCTGCATCAGGCGGTCCCGCTCCATGATCAGCGGCGAGATGATCAACTCGAAGGGGCCGTATTTCTCGGTGGACGCCTCCAACGCCGCCGTCAACACGCCCAGCGCGTACCGGTCCCGGAAATCGGGATTGTTGAAGACAAAATCGCCGCGGTACGTATCGAGCGCGCGCGCCGGCGGCGCCGCGCCGAAC
>DATMSN010000803.1:0-4888 GCA_035565375.1 Duganella sp.
CGTCCTCGCCCCACACCACCGGCTGGATGGCCGTCTCGCGCCCCAGCGTGCACGTGCCGCGATTGCGCAGCGGCCGTCCGCACAGATACACCATGTAGGTCTGGCCGTCCCGGGTCTCCACCAGGTCGGCGTGGCCGGCCCGCTGCAGCCCGGCATCGGGCCGGTTGCGCGAACTGAGGATGGTCTGGTCGGGATGCAGCTCGTACGGCCCGCGCAGATCGCGCGCCCGCGCCATCGTCACGCCATGGTTCCAGCCGGTGCCGCCCTCGGCGGTGAGCAGGTAGTAATAGCCGTCGCGCTGGTACAGGTGCGGCGCCTCGGTCAGGCCGTGCGCCGTGCCTTTGAAGATGTTCTCGCGGCGGCCGATCAGGCGCCCTTCCCGCGGCGAATACTCCTGCGCCACGATGCCGGCGAAGCGGTTGCCGCCCGGCCTATGGTCCCACAGCTGGTTCAGCAGATACTTGCGGCCGTCGTCGTCATGGAACAGCGACGGATCGAAACCGCTGCTGTTGAGATGCACCGGATCGGACCACGGACCGTCGATGGCCGGGCTGGTCACCAGATAATTGTGGAAGTCGCGCAACGAGGCGCTGCCGGCGGCGCCGCCGGTGGAGGTGCGGCCGTAGCGCTTGACGTCGGTGTAGATCAGCCAGAACAAACCGTCCGCGTAGGTCAGGCACGGCGCCCACACGCCGCAGGAATCGGGCGCGCCCAGCATGTTGAGCTGGCTGGCGCGCGTGAGCGGGCGGCACAACAGGCGCCAGTTGACCAGGTCGCGCGAATGGTGGATCTGCACGCCCGGATACCACTCGAAGGTCGACGTGGCGATGTAATAGTCGTCCCCCACGCGCACGATGGAGGGATCGGGATTGAAGCCGGGCAGGATGGGATTTTGGATCATGCTGGTTGGACGATGAGGGGTTCTTGTTTTACCGGCGCCGGTTCACGCACCAGCGTCCACAACAGCACGGCGGCCACGAGGTCGAGCACCGCCAGGCTGACAAAAAACGGCGTGTAGCCGACGCTGGCCATCAGGCCGCCGATCAGCAGCGAAAAGATCAGCAGGCCCAGGTTGCCGAAGGTGCCGCACATGCCGGCCACGGTGGCCACCTCGTTGCGCCGGAACAGGTCCGACGACATCGTGATGACGGTGACCGACAAGGTCTGGTGCGCGAAGCCGGCCAGGCTCAACAAGGCGATCGCCGCGTAGGGGCTGTCGACGAAGCCGACGAACGCCACGCCCATCATCATGCAGGCGCCCAGCGTGAAGGCGCCGCGCCGCGCGTTGATCAGGCGCACGCCGCGTTTTTGCAGCGCCAGCACCACCACCGGCCCGAACATGCAGCCGAGGTCGGCGGCCAGGAACGGCAGCCAGGCGAACATCGCGATCTGCGCCAGGTCGAAGTGGCGCACCGTGGTCAGATACAGCGGCACCCAGAACGACAGCGTGCCCCAGGCCGGGTCGGCCAGAAAGCGCGGCAGCGCGATGCCCCAGAAATTACGCATCTTCAGGATGCTGACGATGGAGGGACGCTTGCCGTCGCCATCCAGGTGGCGTTCCTGGCCGGCGGCGATGTGCTGCCGCTCGGCGTCCGACAGGCGGCGGTGGCGCGCCGGCGCGTCGTACAGCAGCAGCCAGCCCGCCACCCATATCAGGCCCAGCGCGCCGGTGATCACGAACGCCGACTGCCAGTTGTAATGCAAGATGGCCCACACCACCAACGGCGGTGCCAGCATGGAGCCGAACGACGCGCCGATGTTGAAGATGCCGCCCGCCAGCCCACGCTCCTGCGCCGGGAACCATTCGGACACGGCCTTCATGCCGGCGGGATTGGCAGAACCCTCCGCCAGCCCCAGCAACGCGCGCAAGGCGGCCAGCGTCTGCCAGTTGGTGGCCATGCCGTGCGCCATGCAGATGACCGACCAGGCCGCCGCGAACATCGCGAAACCGTATTTCAGGCCGATCACGTCGAGGATGTAGCCGCACACCGGCTGCAGCATGATCGCGCCCTGGAACGCGGCGGTGATGTACGAGTACTCCTTGGTGCCGATATTGAGCTCGGTGAGCAAGGTGGGCGCCGCCACCGCCAGCGTGCTGCGCGTCAGATAGTTGATGACCGCCCCCAGCATGATCAAACTGATCATCCACCAGCGTAACCCCTTGATCTTGGAGAGAGACATGTTTGCGCAATCATAAGCGAACGGGATGGCAACATTACCATAGTTCCGGCGGAAAATGATAGCGCAATCTTCGATCCGGGCGGCCGGCTGGCGTCGGCTTCGACGAAATATTGCTGGGCAACAAACCGCTGGGGACGGACTCCATTTATTCTTAATAGCAACAACTTTTAAGAGGTATCCGTGAACAACGTCTCTCAACAGTCCCCAACAAAGACGGTAGAAAGCGACATGAAACACTCAACTGCAAAACGCATGACATGGATAATTTTTATCGTCCTGCTGACTATGCACGTATTCCTGACCTGGAAAGCGCTTCAATTCGATTGGCTGTTCCTGGTCATCGGCGCGATATGGCCAGTCTTGCTTCTCGAAGCAACTGGGCTGAAGTTCAGTTCCTGCTACCAGTTCATTTGCATGCCTAACACCGCAGGATGGACATTGTGCTTGGTCGTATGGGGTGGGATTCACTATTCGGCTGCCAGACTTCTTAGTAAGTGGGCAATGCGAGAATGAAACCCTACCGACTACTGAGGCTTCGTTATGGGAACTCGATGGACTTGGACTTGAGCAAGTCGTTCAACTATCGACACCTAATTCCCCACACATTTTTACACACCACTGGCTCTATGTGTAAAACTACACACTAGGTTCAAAGCCATGGACTCCAGCAAACTGATTCAACGACTAAAAAAAGATGGATGGCGTGAAGTACGAGTTACGGGCAGCCATCATCACTTCAAGCACGCTGAAAAGCCTGGCCTGGTAACGGTACCTCATCCGAAAAAAGATTTGCCGGTAGGCACATGGACCAGCATATTGAAACAGGCCGGACTTAAGTGACCAGAACTTAGCACTCGCGAGACTATAGGAAGCGGCAAATGGATATTCCAGTTGTGATTTTTAAAGACGAAGATAGCGTGTACGGCATCAACGTACCCGACATTCGGGGCGTCCACTCATGGGGCGATTCCATTGAGGATGCCTTGAAAAATGTCAAAGAAGCGATCACCGGCCACATCGAGACTCTTTTGGAGTTAGGCGAACTTGTCGAAATTTCTAAAAGCACTATCGAAGCGCTACAGAAAAATCCTGACTATGCTGGCGGAATTTGGGCATTAGTCGATCTCGATCTGGACCAGTTGGATAGTAAGCCCGAGCGCATCAATATCAGCCTGCCTCGCTTCGTTTTGAGCAAGATCGATCGCTATGCAAATTCGCGTCATGAAACACGTAGCGGCCTTCTCGCCCGCGCCGCGCTTCATCTCATCGATGCCGAATCCAAACCCAGCAAACCCCGCTGAAATTGTATTTCTTATAAATTTGTTGTCATATGGGCGTTCGCGGACATTAGCAGTCCTGCGCGCCGTGCGCCCTAAGAATCACCCATCCCCTCCCAAGCGAACTGAGCCAATTACGCATTGTGTCAATTTTGCACAGAAGCTATCAATTTAGGCCCCGCACGACTGAAATTGTATTGGTAATTCCTGAATGCAATTATTACAATGACTTTCCTCTCACTTTCAGTGGATTACAAACATGGCTAATTTCAACCTGCCCACGGTCGCGCTGTCTCTCTCTCTCGCTGGCGCGGTATCCGCCGCTCAAGCCAGCTCGGTAAGCTACACCTTTACCGCCGAGGTGAACTCGCTTGTCGCCACCACGGATGACGGCGGCTTTCACGATGTGGATTACGCCGAGTTAGCCGGGCGCCACATCGCGCGCGGGGAGAAATTGGTCGGCACGATCACCTACGACGCCGCCAACGCCCAGTTCCTGCAGGACAGCGATCCCTCCACTCCTGGAACGGCCTACGACTATCGCCTGCCAACCTTCAAACTGGAATACAGGTTGGCATCCGGCGGCTTTAGCTACGCCAGCGCCGACCCTGGCTTCGCGTCGGTCGTCAACGCCACGCCCAGCGACTCGCTGCTCTTTCAAAGCTTTATGTTTGCCAAAGACCACGGCATGGACCTGCGGGGCAGCGCCTCGTTTGGCCTGGGCGACTCGAATGGCAAGCTGCTGAACTCCGCCGCGATGCCAGCCTCCATCAACACCTTGTTCCCAGGACTGCTGGCGCAATCTGGTTTCGGCGGCGGTCTGACGACGATCGATGGCGCCGAATTCTTTTCTTTTAGCGCCAAACTGATGTCCCTGTCCCCATCGGCCGTCCCCGAACCAAGTACTTATATGATGATGTTTGCCGGCCTCGGCGCAGTGGGCTTCGCCGCGCGCCGCAAGCGTTCGTAAAGGTAGCGCCCGACATCCCGGACACCTTCGATTGAGAAACGCGGCCCCGCGCCCCACTCCGGGGCCGTTCCCCCGGCACATACCGGGCGCGGCCAGCAGCGACCTCTTCTACTATTTTTCTTTGTGAGCGTACGATGACGGTAATCCGGTGGCTGGCGGGATGGGCGCTGCTGATATGCAGCCTTGTGGCGCACGCGGACGGGCAGACCTTCAAGGTGGCCACCCGGCCCGGCGTTGAGACCAGTGTCTACTGGGAAGCGCGGGACGACGCCAAGGCGACGGTGTTCCTGTTCACCGGGGGAAATGGCGGCTACGGCAAAGTGGTCGACGGCAAGCCGAGCAGCCGCAACTTCCTGGCGCGCAGCGTGGCGCTGTTTTTGGCGGACGGCTTCAACGTCGCCATTTTCGGGCTGCCCAGCGACACACCGGCGCTCGACTACAGCGACCGGGTCAACGAAAA
>DATMSN010000804.1:0-9938 GCA_035565375.1 Duganella sp.
CCGGCGCCACCACAGCGCCAGCGTGGCGACGGCGCCGACAGCCCACACCACCACGGCCGGCAACCGCAGCGTGGGCAGCTGAAACCATAGCGCCATGCCGCCCCAGGCGGCCAATATCGACAGCAGTAACGACGCCAGCGCCCGGACCGCGACAATCGAAGTATTTTTGTTCATGCCCGATTATATGGGCCGACGCTTCAATCCTCGTGTTCGTCTTTGCCGGTGCCGCATCCGATCTGGACGCATATGATTTTTACTGCAATACTCAATACCATGCCGATTATTCCGATAAGCTCCAACATGGCGGTTCCATAAATGAAGAAGAGACGCTTCACTTTAACGGCGCCACGCCGTTCAAGCCAATATCAAATACGGCGGCCATCTATCTCGAAACGGCATACACGGTGATATCGCTTAAACAGTTTAAATACTTCGTTGAAATCGTCGAGGCGGGAAGTTATTCGCGCGCGGCGGAAAAGCTCTACGTCGCGCAGTCGGCGCTGAGCCGCCAGATCAAGGAGTTGGAAGACGAGCTGCAAACGCAGCTGCTGACGCGAGACTCGCGCCACATCGAACTCACGCCCGCCGGCCAGTTGTTCTTCGAACGCGGCAAACGCATCCTCGACGACATCGACGATACGGTGGTGCAGGCGCGCCAGGTCGGGCTGGGCGCGCGCGGCGTGATCCGGCTGCAGCATTCGAGCTCGGTGATCCTGACGCCGGCGCTGACCGGCGCCATCGGCCGGCTGCTCGACCGTTTCCCCGGCGTGACGCTGGAGGTGTCGATGGCGCCGTCGGAAAACCAGACCCTCGACATCGAGGAAGGCCGCGCCGACATCGGCCTGATCCGCCTGCCGACGCTGCGCAAATATCCCCACATCCACGTGCGCGAGGTCTCGACCGAGCGGCTGATGGTGGCCGTGTCGCGGCACTCGCCGCTGGCCGCGCTCGACAACGTCGAACTGGCCAGCCTGAGCCAGGAAAAGTTCATCTCGATCCCGCACAAGGACCGGGGCGGCCTGAGCTATCTGGTCGCCAACCTGTGCCTGGAACAGGGTTTCTTTCCGATACCGGCGCGGGCGCTGTCGCGCAAATCGTCGCAGCTGAGTTTGATCGAGGCCGGCCTGGGCATCGCCATCGTCCCGGAATGCATGCAACTGATGGCGCCGGCCGGCGTGCGTTTCGTCCCGCTGGCAAACGGCAAGCTACTCACCGCCGTCGGCCTGGTCTGCCTGCGCGAAGCCGACCCGCTGGTGGCCGGGTTCGCCGACGCCTTCCTCGACTTGATGAAAACCGATAGTTGTAAGGATTTGTGAACCGGGCGACCGTCGAACTCGGTGTATGGCACACTGGCATCATGTCAATAGTAAATGAGGGACAGCATGGGGGCCGGGCCGGACGATAAGGACATCATAGACGTACAGCCGGAAGACGTGCACGTGCAAGAGACGCCGCATCGCCGCGCCAGCGACCACGAGCGCCGCGCGCCGCGACCGGAGGTCGGCACGCCGCGCTATCTCGATCCGGGCGACAACGTCTTCAGCCTGTGGGGCCGCGTCATCATGGCGCGCTACCGCCGGGTGGCCGCCTCGGTCACGCGGCACATCATTCAACGGCCGCTGCACATCGGCGTGTCGGCGCGGATTTTCCACCCGGAAGCCGGCGCGAAGGGCCTGCGCAGCAAGAATCTGCAATACCTGGAGGAATCGATCGCGCAGTGGGTCATGTCGCGCGACGTGCTGGTGTTCATGATCCCGACCGTCAACACCGACGGCCTGCTGCACCCGTCCAACATCCGCCTGCGCGACTACGCGCGCCACCTCGACGGCCTGGTGCTGCAGGGCGGCGCCGACGTCTCGCCGCAAAGCTACTCGGAAACGCCGACCCGGCCCGAATGGGGCGGCGACCGCGCGCGCGACATGTACGAGCTGGAGCTGCTGCACGAATTCGTCGAGGCCGGCAAGCCGGTGCTGGGCATCTGCCGCGGATGCCAGCTGATCAACGTCGCCTTCGGTGGCACCTTGTACCAGGACATCGCCTCGGACGTGCCCGATTCGCTGGCGCACGTGAATGACGAGTACGACCGCAACCGGCATGAGATCAGCTTCCCGGCGGGGTCGTCGTTGAACAAGCTGTTCAAGGGGCATCCGACGGGGCTGGTCAACTCGATCCACCATCAAGCCGTCAAAACCCTGGGCCGCGACATGGTGGTGGAGGCGTTGTCGGTGCCGGACAATATGGTCGAGGCGATCCGCTACCGCAAGGCGCCGTTCGTGATGGGCTTGCAGTGGCACCCGGAATTCCATAGCGCGGGCGGCGTCGAGCTGCTCGACTGCACGGCGATTCTGGATAATTTCCTGCGTGTGGCGCGCGAGACGCGGTTCTAGCGCGAGTGCGGCAAAGCGTCGACTCCCGTCGTGTCCCTGCATGGACGCGATGCGGCCCCATGATCAAGGCGATGTGCATGATGCGTGAAACCCTGGGCGCGATCTTCGCCGGCGAGGCAGCGCTGGTCGTGCCACCTCTCTCTCGCCTAAATCCGCTGCGATAGCCGGCGCGAAATGCTAGCTACAAGCATCCTTCAACCATTTCACCAGCGCCTTGGCAACTTTCGTATTTTCTGTTTCTTGAGCAGCCTCACCTACCATCCTAAGTTTCGGCAATTCAGTAGGTACGATATGCATTTGTTTGGATGCAAAACTCTGTGCGGCTTTCAACGGCTTCCCACTTGATCTGGTAGCGCATATTACAACCTTGCACTTATAGCTGGCAAAGAATGCGAGTCCTGTCGTGACGTGCTGTTCCGAGTCGCCCCGGGTCGCAATTCCAACTGACTCGTTTCCGATTTTAATGACAGCAGCAACTTCACGGTCCGTTAAATACAGATAGTGTACAGTCACCCCTTTCTTCTGGATGCTGGGTGCTTTTTGCTTTTGAATCGTCCATTGTAAAAAATCATTGAAAGCAATTTTTATACAAGTGCTTTTCCCGACACTACCAGGGCCGCTGAGAATCAACATCTTCTTCTTCATTTATCACCTACTTTCAAGTCGCAGTTTAGGGGAACTATTGCTTAAAAGCAGGATATCATGTTACCTCAAGGAAAAATCTAACAATTTCTCACATTTAACCGGACAGGCCGATATTTGTGCAAACTTGGGGAAAGAAAGGCAGCAACACCATCGGCATAATTGGTGCGCGTTTGGTGATGGAGCTCGCAGATTCCGACATCGCTGGCTACGCGGTCCGAGGCTAGCTGCTTTTGGACCTGGTTGACAGCGCCACGATCGCAGCGCCGGCCGCAACCATCAGCGCGTCCTCAAGCAGTCCGCTGCGGGTCTGCCCGATGCTTGCCATGGCACGCTTGCGGGCGGCGAGCGTCATGTAGGCAAGCGGTACGGCCGTTGCGACCGCGACCGCTGCGCCAGCCTGCTCCCTGCCTTCCGGCGCCAGCGCGGCACCGGCAATCCCGGCGCTCATGACGCGTGCCAGCAGTCCGAGAAAGACGGTGCGGTCGGGGGCGGTCTTCATCTTGTCGCCGACCAGTTCTCCAACGCCCATCGCCAGCGCGCCGTATTTAAACATCGGGCGGTCCAGCAGGAATACTTGTCCGGGTGTTTTACGATCCGCCAGGCGGGCGGTGGCGATGGTGGCCATTGGCGTCATTGAGCGCGCGCTGGCTACAGCGCCTATCAGGGCCGATGAAAGCAGGCTGGGAATTTTCATCTTTAATACCTCTATCGGTGAAGTCGGTGAGACTACACCTTAGGAGGTATTTTGCATTTGATCTGTTAGGTGGGGCATATAGCGTGATGCTGAAGGCCCTGTCGTTGCCGCCGACGGAGCTTGGCGGATTACGCTTCGCTAATCCGCCCTACGTGGTTTAGACGTTATTTGACGTGATTAGACGTGGTTAAGACGCGTGTGCGTGATTGGACGTGGTTAGGACGCGTGTTTTAGGTACGGGTGTTTATATCCGCGACTAAGCGTGTTTAACGGCCCCGGAAGCGCTGGATCGCCGCGTCCACCATGCCCTCGGCGCTGCCGCTGCGGTCGAACTGCTGGCGCAGATAGTGCGCGTCGCTGCCCTCGTGCGTGACCTGCATCAGGTGCTGCAGCCCCGCCGTGGCGCCAAGCTTGGCGCCGTAAGGCTCCATCTTGCGCAGCGTGGTCAGGATATCCTCGCGCAGCGACAGGCTCTCGTAGTTCTTCGGATGTACCAGCGTCCCATCGAGCCCGAAACGGCAGGCCTGGAAGCGGTTGTAGTTGTAGACCAGGTAGTCGTCCTCGGCCGGCGCCTCTTCCCGGCGTTCGAGCAGGTAGCTGCATAGCGACTGCAGATACACCGCCAGCGCAGCGGCCCGCTCCACCGTCAGCGGCGTGTCGCACACGCGCAGTTCGATGGTGCCGAATTCCGGCTTGGGCCGGATGTCCCAGTAGAAGTCCTTCATGCTCTTGATGACGCCTGTGTGCTCCATCTTGGCGAAGTATTCGTTCTCGAAGGCCGCCCAGTTCTGCACGAACGGCGCGCGTCCGCTCATCGGGAAGGCGAACACGGAATTCAGGCGCGCGGAGTTGAACAGCGTGTCGTTGCCCTGGACGTAAGGCGACGACGACGACAGCGCGATAAAGTGCGGCACGTAGCGACTGAGCGAATGCAGCAGGAACAGCGCGTCGTCGCCGTTGGCGCAGCCGATGTGCACGTGCTGGCCGAAAATCGTGAATTGTTTGGCCAGATAACCATACAGCTCCGACACTTCCTTGAAGCGCGGCTTGGCGAAGATCTTCCGGTCCGACCATTTCTGGAACGGGTGCGTGCCGCCGCCGCAGATGCCGATGTTGAGCTGCTCGCCCGCCGTCACCAGCGTGTCGCGAATCAGCTGCAATTGCGCCACCAGTTCGGTGTGATTGGTGTGCACGTCGCTGTTAATCTCGATCATGCTCTCGGTGATCTCCGGCGTGACGTTGCCGGGAAACGGCTTGCGCCCCAGCAGGTGCAGCAGGTCCGGGCTGGACGCCGTCAGGTCGTAATCCGAAAGGCTGATCAGCTGGAGTTCGAGCTCCACGCCCATCGTCAGCGGTTGCGATGTATTGAATGGTTCTAATGGCATTTAGCGTTCCTCCTTGATCTGGGTTTCGTTGGCCCATATCAGCGCGCGTTGCGTGACGATCGGTCCGACCACTTCCAGCAACAGCGTCATCGCCGCCAGCGCGGCCAGTTCGTCGACCAGCACGATCCCCATGTATTTAGTTTGTTCGAGCAGCAGCGTGACGAACACCGACATCGGCGCCAGCGCCACGCCGGTCAGCACGCCCTTGCGCCACGAGATGCCGCCGACCTTGGCGAAGACCGCCACGCTGGCCGTCTTGACCAGGAAGCGCGCCAGCAGCAGCAAGATGCCGAGGCCCGCGCCATCGACCACGCGTTCCCACTCGAGGGTGGAAACGGCGAACACGAACAGCAGCACCGTCAGCAGCTCGCCGATGCCGCCGAAGTTACGCTCGGTGCGGCTGAAGGCGACGCGGCTGTGGCGCGCGGCCAGGCCGAAGGTCAACGTGGCCAGCACCGGCGAGACTTCGAAGGCGCCGGCGGCGGCCACCAGCAGCACGACGCCGAGCGCGAAGGCGATGGTGCCGTCCTGCGCCAGCGCGCCGAGGCGGCGCAGCAGCGCCGGCACCATGAAGCCCATCAACGCGCCCATGACCGCCGACACCACCAGTTCGATCAGGCTGTGCGAGATCGCTTGCGGCAAGCTGCCGGAAGTCTGGAACACCCAGAAGCCCACCACCACCTTGAACACGAACACCGCCAGCACGCAGTTGATCGCGACCAGGTGCAGCACGCGCTCGGTGACCTGGCCGGAGCTGTTCTGCTCATTGATCACGCGCAGCACGCCGGCCGGCGATGTCGACATCGCCAAAGACGCCAGCAGCAACGACGTCAGCGACGGCATGCCGGTGAGATGCGCGATCAGATAGACGACGCCGAACGTGGCGGCCGATTCCGCCAGGCCGCTGACGGCGATCCAGGGATTGATCCTGAGCCAGCGCAGGTTGATGCGGTAGCCGAATTCAAAAAGTATAAGTCCGAAGGCCAGATTGGCCAGCGTGGTGACGGTGCTCGACGCGCCGCTACTCAGGGCGGCCGGGAAGATCTGGGCCAGTAAAAAACCGACGACGCCATAGATACTGATGCGCGGCAGGCGTGTCCAACGATGCAGGAATTCTCCCGACAACCAAGCCAGCGCGATCGCGAGTGGCCAGCCTAGTTCGGCCATGATGACCTGAATATCCGGCATGTACTTCTCCTTTGTAAACCATACTTCGATTATTATGGCCGATAATATTTACCTCGACTGTTCGGTAAGGAACATAAGGAAGTCAGATGCTTGAACTAATCAGTGAACACGCCTGCTTCGGCGGCACCCAGCGTTTCTATCGCCACGACTCGCGCGAAATCGGCCTGCCGATGCGCTTTTCGGTCTTCATTCCGGACGGCGCGGCCGACGTCCAAAGCCGCATGCCGGCGCTGTTCTACCTCGCGGGGCTGACCTGCAATGAAGAGACCTTCATGACCAAGGCGGGAGCGCAGCGCGCGGCCGCGCAGGCGGGCTTGATACTGATCGCGCCGGACACCAGCCCGCGCGGCGCCGGCGTCGCCGGGGAAGCGGACAGCTGGGATTTCGGCGTCGGCGCAGGCTTTTATCTCGACGCCACGCGGCAGCCCTGGTCGCAGCACTATCGGATGTACAGCTACATCCACGAGCTGCGCGAGCTGGTGGTGCGCGAGCTGCCGGTCGACGGCGCGCGCGTCGGCATCTTCGGCCACTCGATGGGCGGCCACGGCGCGCTGACGATGGCGCTGAAACGGCCGGACGTGTTCCGCTCGGTGTCGGCATTCGCGCCAATCGCGGCGCCGTCGAAATGCCCGTGGGGCCGGAAGGCCTTTAGCGGTTACCTCGGCGACGACACCGCCGCGTGGGCGCAATACGACGCCAGCCTGCTGATGGCCGGCCTGAAAACGCCCTTCCCGGCCGGCATCCTGATCGACCAGGGACTGGGCGATAAATTTTTGGCGGAGCAGCTGTATCCGGAAGCGTTCGAGGAAGCCTGCCGCACCGCCGCGCAGCCGCTGGAACTGCGGCGGCACGAGCGCTACGACCACGGCTACTACTTCATCTCGACGTTCATGGAAGACCACATCCGCTTCCACGCGCGCAATCTGGCTAAAGTTTGATTTCGGTGCCGAGCACGCGCAGGAACTGGCCGAGCCACGCCGGGTGCGCCGGCCACGCGGGCGCGGTGACGAAATTACCGTCGGTGACCGCCTGGTCGACCGGGATGTCGGCGTAGTCGCCGCCGGCGAGCTTGACCTCCGGCGAGCAGGCCGGGTAGCACGAGATCTTTTTGCCGGCGATGACCTGCGCCGCCGCCAGCAACTGCGCGCCGTGGCACACCGCCGCTATCGGCTTGGACGCGGCCGCGAATTCCTGGACGATGGCGATCACGCGCGGGTTGAGGCGCAGGTATTCGGGGGCGCGGCCGCCGGCGATCATCAGCGCGTCGTACTTGGCCACGTCGACGTCGTCGAAGCTGGCGTTGAGCGCGAACAGGTGTCCCGGTTTTTCGGTGTAGGTCTGGTCGCCTTCGAAATCGTGAATCGCGGTTTTGATGGTGTCGCCGGACTGCTTGCCGGGGCAGACCGCGTGCACCGTGTGCCCCACCATTTGCAGCGCCTGGAACGGCACCATGGTCTCGTAGTCTTCCGCAAAGTCGCCCGTCAGAAACAGAATTTTCTTAGCTGCCACAGTATGTCCTTTCGAGAACGGGTTAAATAGAAAAAGGGCCGCGACGTCGCCGTCACGGCCCTTCGATACTACCCTGATTTGTTCGCGGGCGCTTAGGCGGCGGCGCCCGCGGCCTTGGCGATCACGGTGCGGATGGTCCCGGCCAGGTCCTCGGCCGAGAACTTGGCCACGTACGCGTCGGCGCCAACGCCCTTGACGTGGTCTTCGTTGGTCTTGCCCGA
Source organism: Duganella sp. (assembly GCA_035565375.1). Taxonomy (GTDB): domain Bacteria; phylum Pseudomonadota; class Gammaproteobacteria; order Burkholderiales; family Burkholderiaceae_D; genus Rugamonas. The sequence goes on from DATMSN010000804.1 coordinate 8,030, forward strand.
CAACGAGGAATGGATCACCACCGGGATCTTGGAGAAGCGCGCGTCCTGCTTGATCAAGCGCGTCAGCGTGAAGCCGTCCATCTCCGGCATCTCCAGGTCGGTCAGCACCATCGCCACGCGGTCGGTGATGGCCACGCCTTCGGCCTTGGCGCCGTCGGCGATGTGCTGCAGCCGCTCCCACGCCTCCTTGCCCGACTTGGTCATGATGAAGTGGACGCCCATCGCATCGAGACCTTTTTCGATCAGGTTGCGCGCCACCACGGAGTCATCGGCCGCCAGGATCACGGCGCCCGGTTTCAACAGCACTTTCGGGCCGATGGTTTCGGGATCGACGTCCTTGCCTTCCGGCGGCACCAGCTCGCGCAAAATCGTTTCGACGTCGAGCACCTGCGCCAGGCGGGTGTTCTGCACGTCGCCGTCGACGCGCGCGATACTGGTGACCTTGCCGCCGGCCGTGCCTTCGGCGGTCAGCACCTGGCTCCAGTCCAGGCGCACGATTTCATCCACCGACTCGACCGCGAACGCTTGCGTGGTGCGCGCGAATTCGGTGACCAACATGATATTCAGACCAGTTTTTGGGGTCACACCGACGATGCCCGGCAAATCGAGCACCGTGATGATTTGACCGCGCAGATTGACGACGCCCAGCATGTGTGGCGGGGACCCGGCCACCGCGGTGACTTCCGGCATCGCGACGATCTCGCGGATCTTGAAGACGTTAATACCAAACAACTCGGAGTGTTGGCCGTTGGCGTCGCCACCCAAGCGGAACAGCAGCAATTCGAACTTGTTCGAGTTTGTTAAATTACTGCGCTCATCCACTTCCTGCTGAACTGATTTCATAAATTGATCTCCGTGGGGTCCGCTGATAGGAAACGGCCCACTGCGGGCCAGGCTTCCATTGCGTTTCCAGTATAGCGGGAGCAACACCCTTGCGACACATTTTGGACGGTTAGATATTGATTTAAAGCACGAGATACAACGGTTGCGCAGCAAAACATTGCCAATAAAAAAAGAAACCACCAGGGTTTCTTTTTACAAGCCGTACGACTAGTTTTTTGATGGTGACGCGAGGCTGAAAACGTGCGTCACACTGAGATTCTGGAGCGGGAGAAGAGTCTCGAACTCTCGACCTCAACCTTGGCAAGGTTGCGCTCTACCAACTGAGCTACTCCCGCGGAGAGGCCAGATTATGACAGAAACATTCCCGCTTGACCAGTGCCCGCCACCAACTTTTTGCCCACGTGCCAATAGTGTAAGCTTGCTAGCGATTTGCAATTGGAAAAGGACGGGGATGGACTCGATCGAAGTAGTGTTGGCGATGCTGTTGGCGGTGGTGGCCAGCGCGTATATCAAGCGGCTGCTGCCGCCGGCGATACCGCTGCCGCTGGTGCAGATCGCCCTGGGCGCGCTGGTCGCCGCCAAATCGTCGCACGGCGTCGACCTGGAGCCGGAGCTGTTCTTCCTCGCCTTCCTGCCGCCGCTGCTGTTCCTCGACGGCTGGCGCATCCCCAAGAGCGGCCTGCTGCGCGACAAAGGCACCATCCTGGAACTGGCCCTGGGCCTGGTGATCTTCACCGTCGTCGGCGCCGGCTTCCTGATCCACTGGCTGATCCCGGCCATGCCGCTGCCGGTCGCCTTCGCGCTGGCGGCCATCATCTCGCCGACCGATCCGATCGCCGTCAGCTCGATCGCCTCCAACACGCCGATCCCCAAGCGGCTGATGCACATCCTGGAGGGCGAATCGCTGCTCAACGACGCCAGTGGCCTGGTGTGCTTCCGCTTTGCCGTCGCCGCCGCGATGACCGGCAGCTTCTCGGTCGGCAGCGCCGCCCTCACCTTCGTCTGGCTGGTGGTGGCCGGCATCGGCGCCGGCGTCGGCGTGACGCTGGCCGTGACGTGGGCGCAG
>DATMSN010000805.1:0-1550 GCA_035565375.1 Duganella sp.
ACCTTGCCGCCCGGCCGCGAGCAGGGACCGGGCGGTCCGCTGCAGGCGTCGAAGGCGTTTCGCGTCGCCGTGCCGGACCTCAAGGCGGAGGCCACGCACCTCGTCGCGCAGGGCGACCGTGTCAGCGTACGGCTGCATTTCACCGGCCACTTCACCGGCAAATTCGGCGATGGCGACTCGCCGATACAGGGCAAGGGGCAGGCGATCGACTTCCAGGCCTTCGATATCTACCGCGTGGCCAACGGCCGCATCGCCGAGAACTGGCATCTGGAGGATAACCTGACCTTGCTGCGCCAACTGGGCGTTCTGCCCGGCGGGTAAAGCCGGGCGTCCCCCGAGCCTATCCGTGGATGACGACGGTGCAGGTGGTGCCGGCGACCAGCGTCAGGTCGCTGGGCTTTTGATCGATGTGGATGCGCACCGGCACCCGCTGCGCCAGCCGCACCCAGTTGAACGTCGGATTGACGTCGGCCAGCAGTTCGCGGCCCACGCTGGCGTCGCGGTCGGTGATGCCGTGGGCGATGCTCTCGATATGGCCGTTCAATTGCGCCGCGCCGCTCATCAGACGGACCTGCACCGGGTCGTTCACTTTCAGCAGCGGCAGTTTGGTTTCCTCGAAATAGCCCACCACGTAGAACGAGTCGCTGCCGATGACGGCCAGCTTGGCCGCGCCGACGGCGGCGAAATCGCCCGCGTGCACATTCAGGTTGGTGACATAGCCGGACACCGGCGCCCGCACCACGGTGCGCTCCAGATTGAGCTGCGCCAGATCGCGCGCGGCCAGCGCCGCCTGGTACTGTGCCGACGCGGTGCCGACCGCGAATTGGGCCGTCTCCATGCTTTCGACGGAAACGATGGAGCTGTCCAGCGCCGCGCGGCGGCTGGCCTCCTTGCCGCGCCGGCCTTTCTCGACCTGCTGCGCCGCCAGCGTGGCGTTGGCCTGCGCCAGCGCGTTCTGGTAGCGGGCCTTGTCGACGACGAACAGCACGTCGCCCTGCTTGACCATCTGGTTATCGCGCACCATCACGCCGGTCACGGTGCCGGCGACGTCGGCGCTGATGGTGACCACGTCGGCCTTGACGCGGCCGTCGCGGGTCCATGCCGACTCCATGTAGTGGTCCCAGGCGCTACGCCCGATCCATAGGGCGGCGGCCAGCAACAGCATGGTCAGGAAAAAGCGGAAGATTTTAGATGCGCTCACATTAGCTCTCAAGACAAGTGGGTTTATTTATATAGGGTGACCAGCAGGGCGCCGAAGATGCAGACGAACAGGCAAAGGCGCACCAGCGCCGGATGCCAGCTTTGGCGGTAGGCGCCGATGTGGCTCAGCACACTGTCCAGCGCGACCTGCAGCAGCAGGCTGACGAGGAACAGCGGCAGCACGCCGGGCAGCAGTACGCCGAAGAAGTCGATTTCACGCGGCATGGTGGGGTTCTCCTGTTGATAGCTGGTCCAGCAAGGACGTGTAAATGGAATGCAGGTCGGTCAACGCCGTTTGCAGCGGCACGCGGCGTTCGGGCGCGGCGTCGGCCAGCACCGCGCGCACCGCC
>DATMSN010000806.1:0-3778 GCA_035565375.1 Duganella sp.
CGCCGCGACGTCGGTGATTCCGCAACGCTCGCCGTACATCGTGCGTACCGGATTCACGCTGGCGCAGGTGACCGCGCCGATGGCGCAATGGGCCGCCAGGAACAAGATGAAGACCGTGGTGACCCTGGTGAGCGACTACGGTCCGGGGCTGGATGCGGAGAAGGTGTTCGTCAAGGACTTCAACGAGGGCGGCGGCAAGGTGGTCGAGAGCCTGCGCGCGCCGTTGCGCAATCCCGACTACGCGCCGTTCCTGGCGAAGGTGAAGGACTTGAAGCCGGACGCGCTGTTTGTGTTCGTGCCGTCGGGCGAGGGGGCGGCGGTGCTCAAGCAGTTCACCGAGCGAGGTCTGGCCGCCGCCGGCATTCGCTTGATCTGCACCGGCGATGTGCTCGACGATGATCTGATGGCGAGCATCGGACCGGCCGCCGCCGGTGTCGTCAGCAGCCATCATTATTCGGCCGCGCATCCATCGGCGGAGAACAAGGCGTACGTCGAGGCGTTCGGCAAGGCGAACAAGGGCATGCGGCCCAACTTCCATTCGGTTGGCGCGTATGACGGTATGCACCTGCTGTATGCGGCGCTCAAGCAGACGGCCGGCGACAGCAACGGCGACAAGCTGCTGGCGGCGATGAAGGGCATGGCGTGGACCAGCGTGCGCGGTCCCGTCAGCATCGATGCCGGCACGCGCGACATCGTGCAGACGGTTTATATCCGCAAGGCCGAGGCCACGGGCGGCTCGTTCTTCAACGTGGAGTTCGACAAGGTCGAGAAGGTGCGCGATCCCGGCGTCTGAACAAGCTCACAGTTCGTTGAGCTGTGCGTGCAGCTCCTCGATCTTGACCAGGCGCTGGCGGCCCGTCTGGCCGGTCTTGTCGATCAGTTGCGACGCCAGCACGTGGCACAGCGCCATCACCGCCGCATGATTGTCCAGCGGGGTGGCGCTGGCCGTATCGCACTTCAGCACCCAGTTGGCGCCAAGGTCGCTGTGATTCGATGAATCGGTGATCAGCAAGGTCTTCACGCCGGCGCGGCCCACCGCCGCGATCAACGGCGCCAATCCCGGCGTGCGCCGGCGCAGGCCGAACACGATGAAAATATCGTTCGGCTGCAAACCCACCAGATACTCCGCCATCGTCTCTCCCGATACCGGAAGTAGATATACGTTGCTGCGAAACTGAATGAACTGCCAGCGCAGATACGCGGCAAAAAAATAGTTGTTTCGTTGGCCGAAGACGCGCACCTGCCGCGCCTTGGCGATCGCGGTGCCGACTTCGCCCACCCGCTCCGGCGACATGCCCGCGAAAGTGCGGTGGATGTTTTGCACGCTGGCCGAAATATGCCGGTCGAACGGACCGGCGGCATCCTTTCCCTCGTCCGACTCCCGGCGATCCATCAGATACAGCGGCGAGCCCCAGTCCTTGCCCTCGCGCGCCAGGCGGCGCATCTGGTCGTAATTTTCATACCCCAGACGATGGACCAGGCGCGTCATCGTCGCGTTGGACACGCCCGCCATGCGGGTCACCTCCGAAGCCGAGTAGCTGGCCAACTGGCCTGGCGACTCCAGTATGACATTGGCGAGGCGTTTTTCGGCCTGCGGCAACTGGTCCAGATGCTGCTTGATGCTGGTCGAGAGGCTGTCTGTGAAAGGAGTTTTTTTTGTCATTGATCGCATTCCAGGGGAAAACGCGTAAGGATCATCCGCCGCAGCGTCAATATACACCGCGCCGGCGTTTGCGGTTGTCGGCGGAATGCGACTACTCGCCGTGTATTTCGACACAAGGGACGGGAAAATGTTGACGCTCTATGAAAAAGCATTTTCAATGAATTTTGGTGGTGAAAAAATATTACCGTTTACGGGGTAGGCTTAAGAAAAGCAACCAAAGGTAGTTTTGTGCGCGTCGGATAACTAGGGAGGGATCAGCAATGCGGTTTTTCAAATCACTGTTTGGCCAGATCGTCGTGGCAATGTGCGCGGGCATATTGCTGGCGGTGTTTTATCCGGACATCGGCCTCAGTCTCAAGCCGCTGGGCGATGGGTTCATCAAATTGATCAAGATGATCGTTCCGATGATCGTGTTCTGCGTCGTGGTGCAGGGTATCCACGGCGCCGGGGAACTACGCAAGGTGGGACGGGTGGGCTTGAAAGCCCTGATCTATTTTGAAGTCGTGACGACGATCGCGCTGTTGCTCGGTGTCGTGCTGGCGTACGTGTTCCACCCGGGAGCTGGCATGAACATCGACGCGTCCACGCTCGATGCGAGTTCGTTGACCGGCTATGTCGACAATGCCAACGCCGTGCGCAAGACCGGCCTGGCCGAATTCATACTCAAGCTGATCCCCACCACCGTGGTCAGCGCCTTCACGTCCGGCGACGTCCTGCAGGTGCTGCTGTTCTCGGTGATATTCGGCTGCGCGCTGTCGCTGATCGGCGATAAGGCGCTGCCGGTGGCCACGCTGATCGACAGCCTGGCCACCGCGTTCTTCAAGTGCATGTCGTTCATCATCAAGCTGGCGCCGTTGGGAGTGTTCGGCGCGATCGCTTTCACGGTCGGTAAATACGGTATCGGCTCGCTCAAGCAGCTGGCCATGCTGGTGCTGCTGTTCTATGGTGCGGTGATCGTTTTCGTGTTTGTCATTCTCGGCGCGATTCTGCGGGCGGCCGGCTTCAACATCTTCAAACTGGTCGCCTACCTGCGCGAGGAGCTGCTGATCGTGCTGGGCACCGCGTCGTCGGACAGCGTGCTGCCGCAGGTGATGCGCAAATTGAAGTACATGGGCATCAAGGATTCCACCGTGGGACTGGTGATCCCCACCGGTTATTCGTTCAATCTGGATGCGTTCTCGATCTATCTGACGCTGGCCGCCGTGTTCATCGCGCAGGCCACCAACACGCCGCTGGCGATTGGCGATCTGCTGTCCATCCTGGCGATCGCGCTGATCACTTCCAAGGGCGCACACGGCGTGCCCGGTTCTGCCATCGTGATCCTCGCGGCCACGCTGACGGCGATGCCGACGATTCCGGTGGTCGGCCTGGTGCTGGTGCTATCGGTGGACTGGTTCATCGGCATCGCGCGCGCTGCGGGCAATTTAGTCGGTAACTGCGTGGCCACGGTGGTGGTGGCGGCGTGGGAGAAGGATATCGATCGCGAACGCGCGCACTCGGTTTTAAATGGGAAGGAAAAGGCATGAAAAAATTGTTTTTAGCGCTGGCGTTGCTGGCGGCGGGCGGCGCGGCGCAGGCCCAGTCGGCGGTGACGGTGTATGGCAACATCGCGGAATGCCGCCGAGACCCGTTTGTGGTCGGTCGCGGCTTCGGTGCAGCCAAGGTTAATTTTTATGGGGTGGGGATACACCACCGGTTCTAGGGGATGTATGGGATACGTAGGGCGGATTAGCGTAGCGTAATCGGCCATGTGCGAGCCGCCGATGGCTCATGCATGGCCGATTATGGCGTTCCGCCTCTTAAAGCCTACCGGAAGGTAGGCTGCTCCTTCGACGGCCCCCGGGGCGGTTAGCGGGCCTCGCCCGCTAATCCGCCCTACGTGGATCACGTGTCATTCGGCTATACCTTGCGCAGCGAACAAACGGTATCGAACCACGCCTGCATGCCCACCAGCGGCTGCGGGTTGATCGGCAGCAGCGCGTTGATGTTGACGCCGTTGCCCTTGCCGCCGTTCTTCTCGTCCCACCATACCCCGGCGTTCAAATCGTCCAGCGCCGGCGCCGGCCCGAAAGCCTTGGCCGCGTCGGGCGCGATGCCGCGCGCGGCCACCTCCAC
>DATMSN010000807.1:0-3365 GCA_035565375.1 Duganella sp.
CCGACGCGCTGCCCGAGCGTGCGCAAGTGAGCGCGCAGGAGGCCATCGACCTGGTCCTGGGCGGCATCGAGCGCGGCGCGCAGCCGCTGGAGGAGACCACCGCCGAACTGGTCGTCTATCCGCTGATGGCGAGAACCCGCACCCGCACCGGCGAGGGCAAGCCCGTGGCGCAACTGAACGCGGTCGACCTGGAGGACGTCGTCACCGATTACCGCCTGGCCTATGTCGTCAGGACGCGCATGTTGATCCGCAACGACCTGCAGTTCTGGGACCACATCATCAGCGCCGAGGACGGCCACCAGATCGACCGCCTCAACGCCCGCACCGACGTCGACGGCACCGGCCACAGCCAGTACAACGGCACGGTCAAGCTCAACACCACCCTGAGCGGCGGCCAATATCTGATGAAGGACGCCAGCCGCGGCGTGAACGGAAAGTTCGGCGGGCTGGCGATCACCAACGCCAACAACGATTACATCCCGACCGGGCCGCTCTACGGCGACGCCGACAACCAGTGGGGCGACGGCCTGCAATACGTCAGCGGCGCCAGCACCACCGGCGCCAACGGCCAGACCGCCGCCGTCAACGCGCTGTGGGGGCTGGCGAGCACCTACGACACGATGAAGAACGTCATGGGCTGGCACAGCCTGGACGGCAACAACACCGCCACCTACGCCACCGTGCACTACGGCCAGGGCTACACCAACGCCAACTACGACGAGGCGTGCCGCTGCATCCGGGTCGGCGACGGCAACGGCGTCGACTACAAAAACCTCGGCGTGGTCGACGTGCTGGGCCACGAAATGGGCCACGGCGTCACGGCCCGCACCTCCAAGTTGCCGATGTACGGCGAGGCGGGCGGCCTCAACGAATCGGGCGCGGACATCAACGGCGAAATGGCCGAAGCCTACGCCCGCAACGGCGCCGGCGGCAAGGTGGTCCCGGCCGGCAACGACTGGATGATCGCCAAGGAGGCGTGGTACCAGGGCCAGGCGCTGCGCTACCTGCGCAAGCCGTCGAAGGACGGCAAGAGCGCCGACGCCTGGAGCGTCGATATCGGCAAGCTCGACGCGCACTACAGCAGCGGCGCCAACAACCGCATGTTCTATTTCCTGTCGCAGGGCTCGGACGCCACGCCGGGCGCCGACGGCCACAGCGCCTACCTCAAGCGCTCGCCCAAGGCCATGACCGGCATCGGCAACGACGCCGCCTACCGCATCTGGTTCACCGCCAACACCACCAGGTTCGCCGCCGCCACCAACTATTCGGCCGCGCGCACCCGCATGATCGAGGTGGCGCGGCAGCTGTACGGCGACGACAGCGCGCAGGCGATCGCCGTGCAGCGCGCCTACGCGGCCATCAATGTCGGCTACGACGTCGACGAGCCGGGCTACAAGTCGCCGGTGGCCTTGCTGACCCAGCCGTCCAGCACCGGCGTCACCGTGGGCCAGCCGGCCAACTTCACCGCCTACGCCGAGGCGGGCACGGCGCCGTACTACTACGCCTGGTACAAGAACGGCGCGCGGGTGCGCAACGTCACCGGCCCCGGCTACAGCTTCACCGCGACGGCGGCCGACGCCGGCGCCAAAATCACGGTGCGCGTGACCGACAGCGCCGGCCTGCCGACCACGGCCACCAGCCAGACGGCGGTACTGACCATCAATCCGCCCGGCACCTTGTACGAGCGTGTCGTCAACGGCGGCTTCGAGGACGGCGAGCTCGATTGGGCGGGCAGCCTGAACAACATCGGCGGCTGGAGCCAGTACCCGGCCCACGCCGGCAAGAAGATGGCGTGGTTCGGCGACTATGAATCGCCATCGGGCACGGCGCTGTACCAGGTGGTGACGATCCCGGCGCACAGCCCCACGGCCAAGTTGTCGTTCGCGCTGCGCGTGAGCACCACCGAGAACACGGCCAAGGTGGAGGACCGCTTCCGCGTCGAGCTGCGCGGCCTGTTCAACCAGCCGCTGGCGCTGGTCAAGGAGTTCAGCAATCTGGACGCGGCGCCCGGCTTCGTCGTGCATAGCTACGACCTGAGCGCCTTCCGCGGCCAGACCGTGCGGCTGCGCTTCGCCTCCAGTTCGAACGGCGTGCTGCCAACCTCGTTCATGCTCGACGCCGTCAGCTTGAAAACGGAGTAGGCGCGGAGTAGGCGCGGAGTAGGCCTTAACCCGCACGGCCACGCGGGGTCGGACCCCATCGGGTCCGACCCCTAAGCGGCGCGGCCGGCATATCGCTCAAAGCACGCGGGTTGATCTCGGCATTCGGCGCCACTTTTTCTTTGCTCGGAGCGGCCAAGATATGCCAGAATCGTTGTTCCTTTCGACAACTTGCAAAGCCTGTCCATGTCACCGCTCCGCCTCCGTCCCTTTGTCCTGACACTGATGTCCGCCGGCCTGCTGGCCGGTCAGGCAGCCTTCGCCGCCGATGCCTACTACCGTTTCCCCGCCATCCGTGGCGACGCCGTCGTCTTCACCGCCGAGGGCGATCTGTGGAAGACCGGCGCCCAGGGCGGCCAGGCCCAGCGCCTGACGACGCACCCGGCCGCCGAAACCAACGCCGCCATCTCGTACGACGGTCTATGGATCGCCTTCTCCGCCTCGTACGAGGGCGCGCAGGAAGCCTATGTGATGCCGGTCGCCGGCGGCCTGCCGAAGCGGCTGACGTTCGAGAACGGCGCCGTGACGGTGCTGGGCTGGAGCGCGCAGGGCGAGGTGCTGGTCAGCACCCAGGATTCGAAGGGGCCATCGGCGCACCGCATCGTCGCGGCGGTGCAGCCGTCGACCTTGCAGCGCCGCGTGTTCGCCGTCGCCGACGCCAACGACGCGGTGCTCGACGACGCCGGCAAAACGCTGTACTTCACGCGCTACGGCCTGGCCCTGACCAACGACAACGTCAAGAACTATCGCGGCGGCGCCCACGCGCAGCTGTGGCGCTATGACTTGGGCGCCGGCCCTTCGGCCGAAGCAGTGCCGCTGCTGGCGGCCGACGCGGGCAACAACAAGCGTCCGATGTGGTGGCGGGGGCGCCTGTATTTCATCAGCGACCGTGGCGGCGCCGACAATCTGTGGTCGATGGCGCCCGATGGCGGCGATCCGCGCCAGCTCACCAGGCATACCGACTGGGACGTGCGCAACGCTGCGCTGGGCGACGGCCGCATCGTCTATCAGCTGGGCGCCGACCTGCGCGTGTTCGACCTGGCCGCGTCGGCCGACCGCCAGCTGTCGATCAACCTGGTGTCGGACTTCGACCAGCAGCGCGCGCGCCAGATACGCTCGCCGCTGGAGCAGTTGACCAATGTGCAGTTGTCCGGCAAGGCCGAGCGGCTGGTGCTGACCGCGCGCGGGCGCGTCAGCCTGGCCGGC
>DATMSN010000808.1:0-2456 GCA_035565375.1 Duganella sp.
TTTGCGGTGGGCTATTCGTCGGAAAGCGCCTTCCGGCACGCTTTCAAACGACTATACGGCTGCCCACCGAAACGCTGTTGAAAACGCTTCACGGAGACAGCTCCTCCGGTTTGAGCGGCAGCACGTAGCCGGCCACCGCGCCCAGGCCGTTTTCCAGCAGGCGCGCCAACCGGCGCCGCTCCTCCGGCGCCTTCAGGTCGGCCTTGAGCGGATCGAGGTTGGCCGGCAGGCCCTGCTCGATCCTGGCCTGCGCGTGGACGTCCTCGTAGGCCGGAATCGGGCTGTCGGCCGGCAGGCCGAGTGTGCTGACCAGCGCCGCCGTGAAGCGTTTGGCGTGGTCGGCGCCGTAACCGTCGGCCTTCTTCTCGTCGGAAAACAGCGCCGGATTGCGCCAGATCGGCTGGCCGTCGGTGCGCCAGAAGATGTTGAGCGCCCAGCGCGGCATCGGTTCGCCCGGATACCACTTGCCCTGGCCGTAGTGCAGCATGCCGCCCGGCGCGAAGTGGCCCTTCAGGCGCAGCATCAGCTCTCCGGCCAGCTCGCGCTTCTTGTCGCCGTGCGCCAGCGTGTTCCATTCGTCGCCGTCCATGTCGTCGATCGAGACGAAGGTCGGCTCGCCGCCCTGGGTCAGGCGCACGTCCATCGCCAGCAGGTCGGCGTCGACCTGCTGGCCGAGGGCGTCGATCTTGTGCCAGTCGGCGTCGGCGTAGGGTTTGGTCACGCGCGGGTCTTCGTGGATGCGGGTGACCGTCATCACGTGGTGGAATTCGACCTCGGCGACGTCGGTGAAGCCGCTGACCGGCGCCGCCGACGACGGGATCGCGGTGCAGGCCAGCGGGATGTGGCCCTCGCCGGCCAGCATGCCGGAGGTCGGATCGAGGCCGATCCAGCCGGCGCCGGGAATGTAGACCTCGGCCCACGCGTGCAGGTCGGTAAAGTCGACCTCGGTGCCGCTGGGGCCGTCGAGCGCCTGCTGGTCGGCCTTCAGCTGGATCAGGTAGCCGGACACGAAACGCGCCGCCAGCCCCATGCCGCGCAGGATCTGCACCAGCAGCCAGCCGCTGTCGCGGCATGAGCCGGAGCGCTTGTCCAGCGTCTCGGCGGGGGTTTGGACGCCCGGCTCCATGCGCACCAGATAGCCGATGTCGCCCTGCAGGCGCTGGTTGACCGCGACCAGGAAATCGTTCGTCATCAGGTCTTTTTTGAGGATGTCGCGGCGCGCCATGGCGATCCACTCGACCACCTCGGGATCTTCCTCGAAGTGCAAGTACGAGCCAAGTTCAAGCTTGAGCGCTTCCGGATAGGCGAACGGGAAGTGCTGGGCGTAGTCCTCGAGGAAGAAATCGAACGGGTTGATGACCGTCATGTCGGCGATCAGGTCGACGGTGAAGTCGAGCTCCTTGGTCGCTTCCGGGAAGACCGCGCGGCCGATATAGTTGCCGTACGGATCTTGCTGCCAATTCAGAAAATGCTGCGCCGGAGTGATGCTCAGCGAATACGACAGGATAGGCGTGCGCGCGTGCGGCGCCGGGCGCAGGCGCACCTCGTGCGGGGACAGCGTGACCAAACGGTCGAATTTGTAGCTGGTTTTATGGTGCAGGGCGACGCGGATGGCCATTCGGTGGTGCCTTTCGGTAAGTATTGCACGGGACGGCGGCGAGAGACACAGCCGAGGCGCCGGAGATGATCTATTGTCTTGATGTTAAAGCAGGATCCGTACCCGCAGTCCATGCGTCAGCGGATTGGTCCGGGAGATGTTGGCAAGGCGTTCACTTGCGTAAGATTAGCCATAGTAGCTGAAAACGCTCGAAATCCCGGCTCCCCACGTGTATCCCCGGTGCGGCGACCCGGTGTCAGTGCGAAATCGATTCCAGCGCGACGTCGCGGGTGCGCGGGCCGAACAGGCCGATCGACAGCATCACCATCCCCATCGCGCCGCTGATGAGCAGAAACACGGCCAGGACGCCGAAATTCTGCAGCACGCCGGCGATGATGAAGGCGGTGAAGATGGCCGAGAACCGGCTCCACGAATAGACGAAGCCGACGGCGCGGGCGCGGATGCCAGTCGGGAACAGCTCGCTTTGGTAGGCGTGGTAGCTGTAGGAAATAATATTGCCGGCCAGGGTCAGGCAGATGCCCATGCCGATCAACAGCACGGTGCCGGACGCCTGACTGAAGATCAGCCCGCAAACGATGTTGACGGCGGCCATGCACACGATGACATGCTTGCGCTCGAAGCGGTCGGCGATGACCAAGCCGATCAGGGGTCCAAGCGGCGCGGCCAGGGCGATCAGGCTCGAATACAGCAGACTGGACGTCACGGTGATGCCCTGCTTGATCAGCAGCGACGGCACCCAGTTGGCGAAGCCATAAAAGCCGACGGTCTGGCAGATATTGAACACGGCCATCATCGCGATGCGCGTGCCGTATGGGCGCGCCCACAGGTCGCGGAAGCG
>DATMSN010000809.1:0-1744 GCA_035565375.1 Duganella sp.
GCCGTCGCCGCCATCGGCCGGCGGCGCCGTGCGCGGCCGGCGGAAGGTGAAGCGCAGGTGCAGCAGGTAGGTCAGCACCGGCCCGCTGAGCAACACCAGCAGCAAGCCCAACAGATAATGCCAGCCCATCGCCTGGGCCAGCGTCGACAGCGCCAGCGTCAAGCCCAGGCTGCCCATCGAGACGGCCGCGAAGCGCCGGTACAGCGGCCAGCTGGGGCGCTGGCGGAACGTCAGGCGGGCGTTGGCGAAATACGAAAAGGTGTTGGCCAGCGCGAAGCCGGCGGCGTTGGCCAGCACCGGCCCGCTCAGGCCCGTTTCCACCAGCGCCACCACGGCGCCGCTGTGCAGCGCCGTGTTGACCGCCCCCACCACGGCGAACGCCAGCGGTCGCCGCCAACGCTCGTCAATCATGGGCCTGCTCGCCGTGCGACTCGCGCACCAGGTAGACCGGGCGGCGCTTGACCTCATGGTAGATGCGGCCGATGTACTCGCCCAGCACGCCGATGCCGATCAGTTGCACGCCGCCGAAGAACATCACGCTCACCATCAGCGACGCGTAGCCGGGCACGTCGACGCCGCCGACCAGCGTCTTGATCACGATCAGCGCCGCGTACAGCATCGCCACCGCCGACGTGCCCAGGCCGAGATAGGTCCAGACCCGCAGCGGCGCCGTGCTGAAGCTGGTGATGCCCTCGAGCGCCAGGTTCCACAGGCGCCAGAAATTAAAGCTCGACACCCCGGCCGTCCGCTCGGCCACCGTGTACGGCACGGTGACGGTGCGAAAGCCCAGCCAGGCGAACAAGCCCTTCATGAAACGGTGGTTCTCCGGCAACTGGCGCAGCGCCGCCACCACCGCGCGGTCCATCAGCCGGAAGTCGCCGACGTTGTACGGCACGCGCACCTGCGAGATGCGGTTGTGCAGGCGGTAGAACAGGCCGGCCGACAGTTTTTGCATCAGGCCGTCGGTGTCGCGGTCGACGCGCTGGGCCAGCACCACCTCGGCGCCCTGTTCCCACTGCGCCAGCATGTCGGCGATCAGCTCGGGCGGGTGCTGCAGGTCGGAATCGATCGGCACCACGGCGTCGCCGTTGGCGCGGTCCAGGCCGGCGGTGAGGGCGGCCTCCTTGCCGAAGTTGCGCGACAAATCGACGATCACCACGCGCGCGTGCGTGGCGTGGGCCTGGCGCAACTCCTGCCAGGTGGCGTCGCGGCTGCCGTCGTTGACGGCGATCACCTCGAAATCGTATTGCGGCAGGCTGGCGGCGACGGCGGCGACGCGGCGGAAAAATTCCGCCACGTTGCCCGCCTCGTTGTAGAACGGGGCGACCAGGGAGACGAGCTTGTTCACGGTTGTTTCTCCATTGCGGGGGCCGGGGTGCGCTTGCACAGCCAGGCGAAATCGGCTTCGATGCACGAGGCCGCGGACGGGCCGCCGAGCAGGCGGTCGATTTGCTGGCGCTCCGGGAAATCGTTCTTGATGAACACGAACGCCGTCGACGGCGCCGTGATGCCGGCGATCTCGGCGGCATAGTTGTCGCACGGCTTCCTGACCCGCGCCAGATAACCGGTGGAAATGGTCAGCTGGTGCTTGACCGCGTACACCATCGTCGGCAACAGCGTCTTGACGGCCGGCCCCTTGTCGCAGCCGAACGGCGGATACACTTGCAGCGCGCGCGTGTCGGGGCCGAGGAAGCCGGTCCACAGGGCCTCGCGCACCGGCTCGGCGGCCGGCGCGGTGACGACG
>DATMSN010000810.1:0-6045 GCA_035565375.1 Duganella sp.
GATGGCGCGCCATCGACGCCGTCGCCGCCACCCCAGCGCTCCCATTTAGTGCCCGGTACATTTCTTGCTTGAAGTGCAGGAGAAAAACGGGCAGCTAAAACAGGGAGCACATGAGCACCACAGCGGCAGAGACCGAACCGCCCCAGCGCATCGTCAAGATCCGGCGCGACTACAACACCTGGGTGGCCAACGAGACGATCGAGGATTACGCGCTGCGCTACACGCCGCGCGCGTTCCGCAAATGGTCGGTGTTCCGCGTCTCCAACACGGCCTTCGGCGCCATCTCGTTCCTGGTGCTGGAAGCGATCGGCGGCACCATCACCGTCAACTACGGCTTCATCAACGCGCTGTGGGCCATCATGGCCGTCGGCCTGATCATCTTCCTCACCGGCCTGCCGATCAGCTACTACGCCGCCACCTACGGCGTCGACATGGACCTGCTCACGCGCGGCGCCGGCTTCGGCTACATCGGCTCGACCATCTCCTCGTTCGTCTACGCCTCGTTCACGTTCATCCTGTTCGCGCTGGAGGCGGCCATCATGGCGTACGCGCTCGAACTGTATTTCGGCCTGCCGCTCTATCTCGGCTACATGGTCAGCGCGCTGGCCGTCATCCCGCTGGTGACGCACGGCGTGACCTTGATCAGCCGCATCCAGATGCTGACCCAGCCCGTGTGGCTGGTGCTGATGGCCCTGCCCTTCGTCGCCATCCTGCACAAGCAGCCGCAATTGCTGCCGCAATTGATGGACTACGCCGGGCGCTCCGGCCGCAACGGCCATTTCAACGTGCTGATGTTCGGCGCCGCCACCGCCGTCGGCGTCGCGCTGATCACGCAGATCGGCGAGCAGGTCGACTTCCTGCGCTTCATGCCGCCCAAGACCGCGCGCAACCGCGTGCGCTGGCATCTGGGCGTGCTGGTGGCCGGCCCGGGCTGGATCCTGCTGGGCATCGCCAAGATGCTCGGCGGCGCGCTGCTGGCCTTCCTGGCCATCAGCAGCGCCGTGCCGCTCGAACTGGCGGTCAACCCCACGCATATGTACCTGGCCGGCTACGGCCAGGTGTTTGCCGATCCGCGACTGGCATTGCTGGCGACCGCGCTGCTGGTGGTGATCTCGCAGGTGAAGATCAACATGACCAACGCCTACGCCGGCTCGCTGGCGTGGTCCAACTTCTTCGCGCGCCTGACGCACAGCCATCCGGGCCGCGTGGTGTGGGCCGTGTTCAACGCGCTGATCGCCGTGCTGCTGATGGAGCTCGACGTCTTCCAGGCGCTCGACCAGGTGCTCGGACTGTATTCGTGCATCGCCATCTCGTGGATCACGGCCGTGGTGGCCGACCTGGTGGTGAACAAGCCGCTGGGACTGAGCCCCAAGGGCATCGAATTCCGCCGCGCCTATCTATACGACATCAACCCGGTCGGCGTCGGCGCCATGGTGCTGGCGTCGGCGCTGTCGGTGGCCGCCTTCATGGGCGTGTTCGGCCACCAGGCGCAGGCCTTCTCCGCCTTCATCGCGCTGCTCACCGCGCTGGTGGCGGCGCCGCTGATCGCCATCGCCACCAAGGGCAAATACTATACCGCCCGCCAGCCGGGCGTGGTCCAGAAAACCTGCGTGATCTGCGAAAAGGAATACGAGGCCGAGGACATGGCGCACTGCCCGGCCTATCAAGGTTCGATCTGCTCGCTGTGCTGCTGCCTGGACGCGCGCTGCAACGACGTCTGCAAGCCGCACGCGAAAGTGTCGGCGCAATGGCAGCAGGCGATGCAGGCGCTGTTGCCCAAATCGCTGTGGCGCTATTTGAGCAGCGGTCTCGGACACTATCTGCTGCTGATGATCGTCACGCTGCTGTTCCTCGGCGCCCTGCTCGGGTTGATCTACTACCACGAGCAATCGGTGCTGCCGGCCGGCGACGCCGCGCTGCTGCCGCAACTGCGGCTGGTGTTCTTCAAGATCTTCGCCGCGCTGCTGATCACCAGCGGCATCGTCGCCTGGTGGCTGGTGCTCACCAGCGAGAGCCGCCGCGTGGCGCAGGAGGAATCGAACCGGCAAACCGGCCTGCTGACGCGCGAGATCGAGCTGCACAGCCAGACCGACGCCCAGCTGCAGCAGGCCAAGAAAACCGCCGACCAGGCCAACCAGGCCAAGAGCCGCTACATCGCCGGCATCAGCCACGAGATCAGGACGCCGCTCAACTCCATCCTCGGCTACGCCCAACTGCTCGACAACGATCCGTCGATCCCCGAGCACCGGCAGCAGGCCATCCGCGTGATCCGCAGCAGCGGCGAGCACCTGCTGTCGCTGATCGAAGGCACGCTCGATATCGCCCGCATCGAGGGCGGCAAGCTGACCTTCGACACCAAGGAGATCGACTTCCCCGACTTCATCGGCCAGCTGGTGCGCATGTTCGAACTGCAGGCGGCCAACAAGGGCCTGGGCTTCCGCTACGAGTTGACCGGCGCGTTGCCGCGCATCGTGCGCGCCGACCGCAAGCGCCTCGGCCAGATCCTCATCAACATTCTCGGCAACGCCGTCAAGTTCACCAGCGAGGGCGGCGTCGTGCTGCGGCTGAAGTACGCGCGCGAGATCGCCTCGTTCGAGATCGAGGATTCCGGCCCCGGCATCCTGCGGGAGGAGCTCGACCACATCTTCGAACCGTTCACACGCGGCAGCGCCAGCGCGCACGCCAACGCCAGCGGCACCGGCCTCGGTCTGCCGATCAGCAAAATGCTGACCCAGTTGATGGGCGGGGAAATGAACATCCGCAGCGCGCCGCTGCAAGGCAGCTTGTTCCACATCCGCCTGTTCCTGCCCAGCGTGCACGTCACCGGCAAGGAGCTCAAGGAACTGGAAGCGCCGGCGCGCCAGCGCACCGGCTATCGCGGCCCGCGCCGGCGCATCCTGGTCGTCGACAACGAGCGGGTCGACCGCGAACTGCTGCTCAACATCCTCGCGCCGCTGGGGTTCGAGATCGCGCAGGCGGCGTCGGGACTCGAATGCGTCGACCTGCACGCCTCCTTCCAGCCGGACCTGATCCTGATGGACCTGGCCATGCCCGGCATGGACGGCTGGGAGGCCAGCTACATCCTGCGCCGCCGCCAGCTGTCGCAGGTGCCGATCGCCATCGTCTCGGCCAACGCCTTCGACAAGGGCATGGAAAACCCGGCCGGCATCACGGCGGCGGACTTCATCGTCAAACCGGTCAACGTCACCGAACTGCTGGACTGGATCGGCCGCCGGCTGGCGCTGGACTGGATCACGCAGCCGCGCGCGGAGGCGATCAGCAGCGAGATGCCGGCGCCGCCGGCGTCCATGACACTACCGCCGGCCGCGCAGATGGCGGCGCTGGAGGAACTCATACGCATCGGTTACGTGCGCGGCATCCAGGCCAAACTCGACGAGATCGACGCGCTCGACGCGGCCCACAGCCGCTTCACCCACACCATGCGCGAATTTGCCAAGCGCTTCCAGCTGGATGCGATGGCTGACTTTGTCCGAAAGAACAAGAGCGATGAACTTCAACATTGAATCCGGCCTGGTGCTGGTGGTCGACGACGTGCCCGAAAACCTCGCCGTGCTGCACGACGCGCTGGACGAATCGGGCTACACCGTGCTGGTGGCGAACAACGGCGAGGTCGCGCTGCGGCGCGCCGCCGAAGCGCAGCCGGACATCATCCTGCTCGACGCCATCATGCCCGGCATGGACGGTTTCGAAGCGTGCCGCAGGCTGAAAGCCAATCTGGCCACGCGCCATATTCCGGTGGTGTTCATGACCGGCCTGACGGAGGCCGAGCACGTGGTAGCCGCCTTCGAGGCCGGCGGCAACGACTACGTGACCAAGCCATTGCGCACCGGCGAGGTGCTGGCCAGGATCGCCGCCCACATGCAGACGGCGCGCCTGATGGACCAGGCCCGCAGCGCGCTCGACGCCTTCGGCAACGCGGTCATCGCGATGTCCCCGCGCGACGGCAAGATCGTCTGGCAAACGCCGCTCGCACGCACTTTGATGCAGGGCTATCTGGTCGACTCGGAGCTGACCACGTGGCTGTCGGCGACGCAGGCCGCGCACAGCCAGGGCCTGTCGCATCCACCGCTGACGCTGGCGCGCGGCAGCCGCCGGCTGATCTTCTCGGCGGCGGAGTTCAGCGAGGAGGAGCAATGGATGATCGTGCTGCGCGAGGAATCCGACGGCGCCCAGATCGAAAAGCTGATGGCCGCGTTCAAACTGACGCAGCGCGAATCGGAGGTGCTCAATTGGCTCATCAAGGGCAAGACCAACCGCGACATCGGCGAGATCCTCGGCACCAGTCCGCGCACGGTCAACAAGCACCTGGAGCACGTGTTCGTGAAGCTGGGCGTGGAAACGCGCACCTCGGCGGCGGCGGTGGCGCTCGGCAAACTGCGCGCCGGCGGCCGCAAAGAGGAACTCGAACGCTCCTGAACGGACGCTGTCAGAGCCGCCGCCTGACAACCACCAGCCGCTCAAGTGAGCCGTTAGTGCTGGATCACCACCGTCGAAAATGGCGAAAGAACCGCCCACCCCAACGTCGAGTACAAAGCGCGCCCGGCTTCGGTCGCCACGAGCAAGCGCCGCGTCACATCGGAGCGCTGCGTCGAACCCAGCGCCGCCATCACCGCCCTGCCCAAGCCCCGTCGCTGGTGCGCGTCCCCGGTGATGATGCGGTCAAAGATAAACACTCCGCCGTATTCGGCCGCATAGCCGCTGGCTGCCAGGCCGCCGTCGCCGGCGAAAATGCGCGCAACACGAGTAAAGTTGTCAGTGACCAGTTCCAGCCGATACCCGGCGGGCAAGGCGGGCCGCGCATCGCTGCCGCCAGCGTGGGTCATCAAGTAGCCGCCTGGCTGGAGTTCCCACCTGGGCGGTACGAGGTCGAGCAATTGATCGGCATGCCCGCACATTTTGATAAAAACATGTGGCGCCGTAATCGATAGCGCCAGCTCGCGTATTTCCGGGGTCGGTCCGGCAAAGACATAACGTTTAACTTCGTCCGCCGATCCCGTATCGACCCGCAGTGCGCTCTTGTCTGGCACCGGCAGCGGCAAACCGCGCGCGATCGAACGGGCGGCCAGCCAGCCCGCAAGCAGCTCGCGCCCAACCTCACATGAAGTGCCTTGCTCGCTCATCGTCCAACTCCGATCACTGCGCGGCGGCGCGATTCTTCGCTTGCAGCTCCGCAGCCTTCTCCGCCATGGCCTTGCCGGTGGCGATAGCGGTATTGACCCGCTCCACCGACGATATTTTTTTCATCGCGTTGTCCGCCAAAACCTTGAAAGGATTGGGGAAGTTCGGATCGCTTCTGCTCAGCATCCGGTCGAAGATCTCGCGGACCGCACTGGCGTAGCGCAGCGCCAGCGCCGGATCGGCCTGCAGCGTGCCACCCTCCCCGCTGTACTCCTGCATCAAGGTCAGCATGCTCGACATGTCGCCCGCTTCGGCATGTTCCGTCAGCAGCTGCTCGGCCTCGATGCGCCACGCCTTCACCAGCGGATCATCAGGCCGCGTCGTCAGCGCGCCGCGATCGCCGAAGGGACCGCCGCGCAGAAACGCGTCGTCCGCGCCGCTCACCCCGGCCCTGGCGGCGATCGTCAGGTGCTCGAGACGCGACATCTTGATACGTTCGGTCATGCCGCCGCAAAGGGTCGTCTGCGCCAGGCGTTCCTCGTCGGTCAGGCCGCGCAGATGGGTCTCGCTTTGAAGGTCCAGCTTCCACAGCGCGCCCTTTTCCGCGATGTCGACACAGGCCTGCACCAGCCAGTAGGCACGCAGCGCGTCTGCCGGCATGCCGGTGGCGATCAGAAGGTCGACCTGGATCGCCAGCGGCGCGGCGCGGGCGCCACTCGAAAAGAAAACAAGGCAATGTAGCACGATATTTGGCGGAAAAGGTACGCGCTTTGTCACATACCACTCGGCTTCACGGGCCGCACATCGACAGCATCGACATCGGCACGCAGGCCCACGCGATCGCGGCCAGCGCCAGCGCCGCCGACGCGGAGTGCACCCAGACGATCAGCCGCACCGGTTGCGCCG
>DATMSN010000811.1:0-3999 GCA_035565375.1 Duganella sp.
ACCGCCTCCAAACTGCCGGCGCAGGCTGGCGGCACCCGCCCGTCGCGCGCGCTGCCCTATGTATTGCAGGTGACGGCGCGCGCCAACGCCAGCGCGCAGCGGATGACGCTTGTGTTCGCCAACGACAGCGGCGACCGGGCCGGCGCTGTGTTTCACGTGTATGACGAGTTGCATCTGGACCGGATTCCGCGCCGCTATGTCGTCGAGGCCGGCAAGACGTTGGAGGGAAGCTGGGAGGTCGCGGCGGACGGCGGCGCTTACCGCCTGTGGGTGCTGGGACCGAACGGCTTTCACCGCCACTTTATTGGCGACCTCAACGAGCAGGAGGGTGCGGAAGGCCCGGAGATTGAAATCCGCTACGAGGCGGGTAGTCCGGCCGGGCTGACGGTTGAAATCCACAACAACGGCGACGCTTGCACATTCACGGCAACGGCCGAAGCCTATCGAAGCGACGGCCCGTGGACGATCGCGGTGGCCGGCGGAGGCGTCGGAACGTTCCAATGGCCGGTGGCCGACAGCGGCAACTGGTATGACTTCACGATCACCTGCGGCGCGCAGAAAAGTTTCCGGCGCCGCTACGCCGGACGGGTCGAAAACGGCAGGGACTCCGTCAGCGACCCGGCGATGGGGATGCCACTCCGGGGTCAAGTCTGACATTCAGACACGAGCTGATCTATTTGACCGCGCTTACTGACCAGTCCGTGTCCGAATGACAGACTTGACCCCGGATTTTTAGCGGCTGGCTTGGCGCGAGGCGTCTTCGGCTTTCGGCAAGGCGGCGGTCATGTTGATCCAGCTTTCGGGCTGCGGTTTCTTGGGTTCGCGTACGCCGAAGAAGCTGACGACCTGGTCGCTGTTGTTGTCGTAGAATTCGACCGAGGTGATGCCGGCGCGCTTGACCACCCAGCCGCTGGCGAAGGCGCTGTCACGCAGGTGCAAATTGAATTCCGGGTCGAGCACGTTGAACCAGCCCGGCGAGGCGGCGACCTTGCCTACCTTGCCGCTGAAGATCTGGATCGTCGAGCCGTTGCCTAAAAAGACCATGATGTCGATCTTTTGCTTGGCCGTCTCTTCCAGCAGCTGGCGCACCGCTTGCGGCGTGATGCGCGTGGCCGCACCCGCCGGGGCGAGGCGCATCGCTTGCTGGCGCGAGACGCCGAACTCCGTCAGCAGGCGGTTGAACTGGTGCACGTCGTTGATTTCATTCCATGCCAGCTGGAATTCCTTGACGTCGATCTCGCTGTCCGGCTTTTCCCTGGCCTTGACCGGTTGCGCGGCCACCTTCAGGTCGGCGCTTTGCGACGGCGCGCGGAAGTCGGCCACCAGCTGGTCAAACACCGGCACGCCGGCGTCGTTCTTGAGGTACAGCTTGTGCACGGCGTTGCCGCTGGCGTCGAAGAATTGCAGGCTGCGCGAGACGGCGCCGTCCTTGCCCGGCTGCGTCACCGCGAACGCGTATTTCCATTTGTCGAACGTGAAGCGCAGGTCGATCTCGCCACCCAGGTAGCCGCCGGCGATGTTGCGCAGGCGCGCTTCGCGCTCTTTTTGTTTGTCTTCTTCGAGGCCGACGATGTCGTCCTGCGATTTGAGCTTGCTGGCGACGCCGGTGCGCTCGAGCACGCCGTTTTCGTTGCGCGTCAGCGCCAGCACCTTGCCCAGGTCCAGCGCCCGGCGCATGATTTCACGCGGCACGGTGTTCCCTTCCTTCAGGCGGACGACGGTCTTGCCGATGCCGGTCGCCAGCAGGTCCGCTTCCGAGACGCTGAGCGTTTTGGCGGCGTCGCGCGCGGCCAGCTTGGGCTGCTCGGCGCGCAGGGTGTCCCAGCGCTCGGCCAGGCTGGCGGCGCCGCCCGGCAAGGCGGTGAACAGCAAGGCGCCGGTCAGCGCCAGGGTGAATCGGTGGTGAGGTTTCATGGCGGCTCCGTGGGTTGTTTAGTAGATGACTTTGAGGTTGACGGCGAAGTTGCGGCCCGGACGCGCCTGGCGTTCGATGTCGGCCAACGTGGCCGCCGTGGTGCCGGCGACCAGGCTGCGCGACGAGGCGTAGTCCCAGTACTTGCGGTCGCCCAGGTTGTATAGGCCGCCGCTGACGGTGGCGTGCTGGTTGACGCGCCAGTACGCGGTCAGGTCCATTACGGTGTAGCCGGGCACGGCGAACATGCCGGTCGTGGCGCCGGTGAACACGTCGGCCGTGGCGCGCTTGCCGCGCACCGTGCTGACGATGAAGGCGCCGCCGCCGCGCTTGGCGGGGTCGTCGTAGGCGAACGTGGCGTTGGCTTTGTATGGTTGCACCGAGGCCAGTTCGGCCTTCTTGCCGCTGTCCTTGTTTTCGGCCGTGCCGCGCGAGATGCCGCCGGCCAGCGCCAGGCTGTAGCCCCGCATCGGCTGCCACCACCGGCCCAGCGCGAAGCGGCTGCTCACTTCGCCGCCACGGATTTTGGCCTTGCCGACGTTTTCCGGACGGAACAGGCCTTGCGTGATGGTCGGGTAGTTGACCGGGTCGGCCGGCTGGGCGGCGTATTCGATGAAGTTGTCGTAGCTGGTGTGGAATAGCGAGAAGCTGAGCTCGACACCTTGTGTCGGTGCGCCCTTCAGGCCAACCTCGAAGGCGTCGCTGGTTTCCCTTTTCAGGCCGGGGTTGCCCAGCACCGCGTAGCCGTTGCCGGCGCCGGTGTAGCTGAACGAGTCGTAGGTGCCGGTGCGCTCGGCCGCGCTCGGCAGGCGGGTGCCGCGCGTGTATTGGGCGTAGGTGCTCAGCTGCGGCGTCAGCTCGACCGAGAAGTTCAGGCTGGGCGTGACGAAGGTGTCCTTGTCCGCGCGGATTTCCCTGGCCGCGCTCGGCACGGCGATGACGTAGTTTTGCAGGTTTTGCGGCGTCAGCTTGCGCCGCTCGGCGCGCAGGCCCGGCGTCAACGCGGCCTGGCGGCCGGCCAGCGCGAAACCGAACTCGCCGCGCACGTAGGCGGCCAGCTTGCCGGTGTCCATGTCGGCCATGCGATTCTTCATCGTGATCTGGTGGGCGCCGGTGCGCACCACCGTGCGGTCCTCGATCCACGGGCGGCGGCTTTCCAGCTGTTCGTACAGCACGCCGTAGCCGAGCGCCGTCGAAGGGTTCAGCTGTTTCACGGCGTCGAGCGACAGCCCCTTGCTGTCGTTGAAGTAGCCGGTGGTGATGTTGCGGATGTAGGGCTGGCCGCCGCTGACGTAGTCGGCGTTGGTGTCGTCCTCGACCGAGGCGGTTTGTTTGTAGAGCTTGGTTTCGAGCTTGTCGAACAGCGCGCCGTTGGCCGGCGTGTAGCGGTGCTCGACGCTGTAGCGCGTGCGCTCGGTGTTGGAGCTCTGCGTCGCACCGGCGGGATACAGGGTGCCGACCTTGTTGTTGTAGACGCGGTCGTGCTCGGCCTTGTAGTGGTCAACGGTGAAGCGCAGTTCCTGGTCGCGCGCGAGCTTCCAGTTGAGCTTGGCCAGCACGGCGTCGGACGACCAGTCGTCAGGATTGGGGACGGCGTCGCCTTCGGTCTTGGTTTCGGCGCCGTCGCGGTGCACGGCGACGATCAGCGCTTGCAGGTGCTCGCCGAGCGCGGTGGCGGCGGTGACGGCGTGCAGGCGCGAGGCCTGTTCGGACGCGTAGCCGAACTTGTAGTCGGCGTAGAGCTTGCGGGTGCCGTCGAGGTACATCTCGGGCGACTTGGTGACGAACGAGACCGCGCCGCCCAGGCCGGGCGTGCCGCCGCCGGCCGGACTGGCACCCGAGCCGATGCCGACGTAGTGGAAGGTTTCAGGGTCGATGTAATCGCGGCCGATGCCGAACGCGTTCATCGACGTGCTTTCCGGGCGCGGCGCGGCGTCCGGCAGCGCGATGCCGTCGATGTCGAGGCTGACGCGGTTGCCCTCGACGCCGCGGCGCCAATGACATCGAAGTGCGCCCTGCAGGTTTCCAGCAGGCGGTCGCCCAGGTTCCTGGTGCCGAACACGTCGTGCAGGGTTTCCTCCGAAATC
>DATMSN010000812.1:0-3610 GCA_035565375.1 Duganella sp.
GTCGGCGGCGGCCAGGGCGCCGGTCTCATCGACGCCGACATCGAGGGCGCCGGTCGCCACGCCGTTCTTCTTGGCGCACTCGGCCAGGGTGGTCTCGCCGACGAACTGGCCGCCGACGAAGCAGCGCAGGGGACGGTTGGCGTCGAGCTTGGTGTCGTCGGCCCTTCCCGTCTCGACGATCAGGCCCGCGCGCGAAGCCGGCGGGTCCTCGGTCGGCGACTTGGCGCCGTGCATCAGGGCCAGGGCGATCCCGAGGCCCGCGACCAGAGCCAGGGCCGCGCCGCCGCCCAGCAACACGCGTCGATCTTTGAGAAGTTCCATGATCCCTGGCTACGACGCGCCGATGACGCTTTCAAGTCCGGGCGCGAAGAAGGCTCGGGAGACCTTCAAAGGATGGCGCGGCCGCGCCCTAGCCGCCGCCGGTCAGGCGGTTCAACGCGGCTTGGTAGTTGGCGATCTGGTTGGTCAGATAGGCCGGGACCGGGCCGTCGGCATGGCCGGAGGAAGCAGTCGCATCGGTCCGCTTCACGCCGTTGGCGGTGTCGGCCATCTCGCGATAGGCGGTGCGCACCGCCGACAGGGCCTTGGTCATGGCCGCCACCGCGGCCTTGCGGCCGACGTCGTCGGTCAGGTCCAGGCCGGTGTCCAGCGAGAAGCCGTAGATCGGGCCCTTGCCGTCGGCCGAGACGGTCTGGCCGTGGTCGGTCTTGGTGTTGCGCACGATTCCCGGCTTCAGCCCCAGCGATTCGAGGACGTCGGTGCCGCCCTTGCCGGGCAGGATCTCGACCGTGGAGGTGGTCTGGGAGGGGCTGATCCGCAGGGTGCGATTGTTGCCGACGCTGCTGAACTCGACCTTGGCGGCGAAGCCCGTGGCCTTGCGGATCTTGTCGGCCAGGGTGTCGAGGGTGTCGTCGGCGGCGATCTTGATCGTGGTCAGGGTTCCGCGCGCCCGGGTGCGGATCTGGAAAGTGTCCCCGGCCCGCGCCGAGGTCGCCGAGACGATCTTGTCGGTCTGGGTGAACGCCATCTCGCCGCGCGGAATGCCGAAGATGTCCAGCGCGCTGGAGCCGGAGGCGTCGACCGCGATCGAGGTCGCGGTGGCGTAGCCGTCCTTGCCGGTCAACCGCTGCTCCCAGGTCGCCGCGCCGGTGGCGACGTCGATCTGGGCGACATAGCCGTCCTTGTCGCCGACCGTGGGCTGGCCCGCCAGGTCCTTGCCGGCCGAGCCCACCAGCCAGGCCTGGCCGTTGGACACCGCCATGCCAGTGACTGTGTCGTCGCCCGTTCCGCCGTAATAGGCCAGGGTGTCCTGGCTCTTATCGGTCAGGTCCAGCGACATCCGGGCGACGAAACCGTCGGAACCGCCGGAAGCGGCCTTGGTCTGGTTGTTGACGTCCAGCGCGCCGTTGGTGGTCGAGCCGCCGATATAGAGCTGGCCATTGTCGATCGTCAGGCCGGCGATGGCGCCGCCCTTCAGCGTGCCCAGGTCGCGCGTGGCGCCGGTCGTGAACGTGGCCGCCTTGGTGTAGGTGGTCGGCTCGGTGACCCAGACTTCCTTGTCGTTCAAGTAGGTGCGGTCCTCGGTCACGACGCTGGTCGCGACGTCAAAACTGCGAAGCATCGCCTCGCTGCCTTCCTTGCTGGCGACCACCACCTGCCCGCCGTTGACGACGATGCCGGCGACGGTGTCGTCGTTCTCGCCGCCGAAGTGGGTGGTGAACAGCGCCTTGGGCGTGCCGGAGATGTCGGTGGCGAAGCCGGTCAGGTAGCTGTCGTAGCCGCCCGCCGAAGCGTTGGTGGCCGAGCCTGGAATGTCCGACTTGGTGCGGCCGCCGACATAGACGACGCCGTCGTCGCCGAAGGCCACGGCGGTGGCCTCGTCCTCCAGCATGCCGCCTCGACGGACCGTCCAGGCCTCGTCGCCCTTGGCGTCGTAGAGGGTCACGAAACTGTCGGTGATCGTGCCGGCGGAATCGGAGTTGATCGGGCCGTTCGTGGCGCCGGAAAGCCCACCGGCCACCGAACCGGCGATCGCCACCTGACCATCGTCGGAGATGGCCATGTTGTAGCCGGTGGCGGTGTTGGAGGCTCCCAGCGTGCGGGCGTAGAGCAGCTTGCCCGACGAGTCGTACTTCAGCAGGGCGACGTCCTGGTCGCCCTTGATGGTCTGGGTGCTGGTCGTGCCGTCGACGTCGGCCAGCACGTAGAGCGAGCCGTCCGGCCCGGTCATGGTCTTGTGGACCGTGCTGACCGTGCCCTCCAGCGTGTCGGAAAACACCTTGGTTCCGGGCGTGACACCCGCGCCGGGACCGTACTTGGTCAGGGTGTTCTCGATCACCGCGTCGTCAGTGGTCGTATTCTTGTCCGGGTCCGGATTGCCCGCGGCCGTGGTGATGTAGACCGCCGGCTTCGGCGCGGGGGCCGAGAAGGTCAGAGTCTCGGTCAGGTCGCCCTTCACCTGCAGGGCGAAGTCGTCGCCGGTGGCCGGCAGCTTGACGGTCTGACCGTTGACGGTGGTGGTGCGCTCCTCGCCCACGGTGCGGTTGACCGCGAACTGGGTGTCGAAGCCGGCGGCGGCCAGCTTGTCGTTGAAGAAGCTGACGACATTGGCCATCGTCCGCGGCGTGGAGCCCATCTCCGACAGGTCCATGACCACGTCGGTGGAGACGCCGAACTTCTTGACGTTCATCGTGAAGCTGACGGCGCCCTTGAAGGTGGGCACCTCGTCGTCGACCTGGCCGCTGTAGATCTTGTTGGTGACGTAGGTGTAGTTGCTCTTGGGCACGCCGACGGTCGACTTGTCGCTGGTCATGACCGCGCCTGTCGTCAGCCGCATGCCGTCGGTGCTGAGGTTCTGGACGTAGCTGTTGACCTCGTTCAGCCCCTTGCTGAACACCGTCTGCAGCCGCTTGATCTCGCTGTCTGTGACGCCCTTCTCGTCCGAGCGATTGGCGATGGCCGACAGGGTGTTGAGCGCCTGATAGGCGGCGAACAGCTTCTTGTAGTCGCCCGAGATCGTCGGGGCGGCGGCGACCGCCGCGCCCTCATCGACGAACTTGCGGCCGTTCAGGGCTGCCTTGACCAGGTCGCTGGGCTCGGTCGCCTGCCCGGTCCAGGGAGCGCTGGGCACCACCTTGGTGGTCGAGGACGGCGAGGTGGAGGAACCGCTGCTCGAGGCGGTCGCGTTCGCGGCCAGGCCAGCGGTCTTGGCCTGGTAGTAGCCGAGCAGCAGACTGGAATCGAAAGTGATCACAGCGGGTCCCACCGGGACGCACTACGCCCCTTTGATTCCGAGTGTCGGCGATGAACGCTGACGTTTCGTTAAGACGTGTGAATCAGGCGGCGATCAGGTGGGCGTCGGTCAGGGAGCGCCGGACATCGCCGCGCAGTTCGCTCCACTCCTCGGCCAGGATGCCCAGCAGGACGACGTCGCGCGGCTGGCCGTCCTTGAGGACATGGCCGCGCAGATAGCCTTCGCGCCGGAAGCCGGAGGCCGCCTGGGCCTTCAGCGCCGCGTCGTTATCGGCCATGACCTCGGCGAACACCTTGTGCAGGCCCAGCTCGCCGAAGGCGCGGTCCAGACCCAGCACCTGGGCGGCGCGCCCCACGC
>DATMSN010000813.1:0-1524 GCA_035565375.1 Duganella sp.
CTCCGGCGCGTAGACGAAGCCGTGGCTGTCGAGCGTGTCCGACCAGCGGTGGCCCAGGTGGTCCGGCGGGCCGTGGCGCGTGACGCGGAACGCCGGCAGCACCAGCGTGCCATCGGGCGATACGTATTCGCGCGCCTTCGGCCTGGCCGCGTCGCGCGCGAACATCTCGTCCAACGTGGTGAACTCGTAGGTGTCCGGGTCCAGCTGGTCCTGGAATTCGCCGTTGGACCAGAAGTTCCCCGGCAGCGCCGTGCGCGCGTTCGGCCGCGCCGCCACCGCCGTCGGCTTGATCACCGACATCCGCGCGCCCGGCACGCCGGGCTTGAACGCGTACACGGTCGCCTCCTTGCCGGCCGACGACAGCACCATCAGGTTGCCGCCGCCGTCGACCGCCAGGTTGACCGGATCGAGCGGGAAGTCGCCGACCGTCTTCAGGCCCTCGCCCTCGGCATAGCTGTGGATGCGCTGGAAGTGGCGGTCGATGAAGTACAGCCGTCCCTTCGCATCGACGGCGGCGCCGGCGATCGAGTAGAAGCCGTCCTCCAGTTTCTCGACTTTCGGCGCGGCGCCAGCCCGGGCGGCCGGTTCGGCGGCCCGCTTGCCGGTATGGTCGAACACCGCGAACATCCGCTCGCGCCCCTCCACCCGGTTGGTCACGTCGGTGATGGCGTTCTCGTACGGGTACTTGGAGGCGCGCAGATAGGCCGTGCAGCCGTTCTCGTCGCAGGTGGGAAAACCGCTTTCGGCGTTCACGGCGACGTTGCGGAAGCGGATGTCGCTCGAATTGGCGATCTTGACGGCGGTCGGCGCCGGCTTGATCGAGCGCGTCACGCGGTAGGCGTGGAAGTTGGCGAGCAGGATGTTCTTCGAGTTGCGGATATCCAGCGCGACCGAGTCGGCGCCGTCGCGCACCTCCTCCTCGGTCTGCGGCGCGTGGAACTCCCAGTTGGCGACGCCGTCGAGCACGATCTCGTTGCGGATGTGGTGCTCGGCCGACAGCTGGTACACGCGGCCCGGCGTGCTGGTGTTGGTCACGTAGAAGCCGGCCTGCGCGTGGCCGGCCGGCGACCAGACGCCGGTGAAGGTGCCGCCACCGCCGTCGGTCACCCAGATGCTCGGGTATTGGCGGTCCCACCAGGCCGTGGTGTCGAACCTGGCGTCGCGCTTGGCCAGTTCGCCGGGCTGGCCGAAGCCCCACTGGATGCGCAGGTCGTCGACCAGCGAATGCTCGCCCGCGCGCCACAACAGCGCGACGGCGCGGTTGTTGATCTCGCCGGCGCACAGGCCGATGCCGGTGACGATGGCGTCGCCCCCGCGCGCGCTCTCGAGCAGGGCCTTGGGCGCGTCGGTCCCCTGGAACAGCGGCGATCCGTTCGGCAGCACCAACTGGGTCAGGCCCGGATGCAGGCCGATCAGCACGGTGTCGGGCCTGAGCCGGATCGTGTCGTTGACCGCGTAGAGGCCGAGCGGCAGATAGACCACGCGGCGGCTGTCGATCGCCTTCTGGATCGCGGCCGTGTCGTC
>DATMSN010000814.1:0-2064 GCA_035565375.1 Duganella sp.
CCGCCGCCTCGGTTGGCAGGCCTAGCGCAATGGTCAGCGGCCAGTGTTATTGCGGTTCGGCCGCCAGCCAGTCGCGGTGCTGGCTGGCGTAGCGGCGCAGCAGCCATACGCGTACGCTATCGGGGAGCTTCAAGCGCCGCCTCCAGTTGCGCCTGCTCGGGCAGCTTGAGCCGCTGGCGCTGGTCGTCGTATTCGATCATCAGCACGCCCGACACCTTGCGGTCGCGGATGTCGACAAAGCAGGCGCCGCCGATGAACGGCTCCAGGGTCATCACCGACTTCAACGGCGTGGCGACGATCATCTGGAAACCGAAGTTGGCGAAGATGTTCATCGCCAGCGCGGTGAATTCGTTGTCGGCCTTGTCGAAGGCCTCGTCCAGCACCACCGGCGCGTACACCGGCGGCGCGTGGTCGCTGCCGCCCAGCTGGTAGCGCAGCGCGGCCGCCAGGCAGGTGGTGGCCAGCTTTTGACGCTGGCCGCCGGATTTGCCGGCGCCGCTCTGGTAGACCTCGATCTCGTTGCCGTCGGTGTCGATTTCTTTGCCGATGAATTCGACATGCAGGCGCACGTCGAGCACCGCCTCGCGCCAGCGCCGCTTGTCCGGTTCCTGGCTGGCCAGGTCGTCGACCAGCCGGCGCAGCGCGATGAAGCGCGCCTCGGCCGATTCGCGGTCGGCGCTCCAGGCGTTGCTCAGCGCGCGCTGGATGTCCTGCTTGAAGTCGCGCACCTCGGGCAACTGGCGGTCGCTGGGCTGGATATGCAGATAGGTGCTCAACTCGGCCGTCTGGTTGAACGGCACCTGGCGCAGGCTGTCATTGACCAGCTCCATGCGCTCCAGGATGGCCTTGCGCGAGTCGTTCAGATAGGTCGACAGCGCCGCCAGGTTCTGGTTGCTCTGGTTGTGCAGCAGGTCGAAGAAGCGCTGCTCGTGCGCCGGCAGGCCGTCGGTTTCCAGCCGCGCCAGCTTGGCGAAGAAGTCCGACGCGGCCGCCAGGGTGGCGTCGAGGCCGTCGGAGTCGGCCTTCCACTCGCGGATGAAGTCGGCGAAGCGGCCTTCGATGTCGCGCTCGCACAGCATGATGTCGCGGTCCAGCGTTTCGACCTTGGCGCCGATGAGCTTGCCGACGGCGCGGTCGGCCTGGTCGACCCGGCTCAGGACGACCTTGTCCGGCAGGCCGGCGTATAAAAGATCGAGGCCCTGTTGCTGGTGCGGCGTCAACGCCACAATGGATGGGTCGTTGCGCAGGCCGTCGAGCAGCTGCTGTTGCTCCGTGATTTTATTCCGGCAAGAAAGCAGGCTGACGTCGGTATTGCGCAAGGTGCGCTCGGCGGACCGCACCAGCTCGGCCTGCTCGCGCAGGCGGTCGTCGATCTCTTGCAATTGCGTGTTGCCTTCGCGCAGGGCCCGCAGCTGGCGGTCGATCGCGGCGATGCGCTCGGCCGGCGGCAAGCCGTCGATCTCTTGCCACGTCAGGTTGACCAGGGTGTTGCACGGCATCAGGCGCTCGGCGCGGGACTGCATTTGCTTGCGCAGGCTTTCCAGCTCGGCGTCGAGCTTGGCGATGCGTTCCTGCAGCTCGCGCTGTTGCTGTTCGTACAGCGCCAGTTTGTCGCGGTTGTCGAAGCCCAGCACCCAGTGGCGGCGGTCGTCGACGCCGCTGCGGTCGTCCTTTTCATGGCGCGTGCGGCTGTGCTTGATCTGCCCTTCGCGCGTCATCGCCCGCTCCGGCGCAGCGCGCAGGGCACGCACCGAGTCGACGCAATCGTAGTCGTAGCGCTGGCGCAGCTCGGCCTTGAGCCAGGCCGCGTGGCCGCCGTCCTTGACGTTAAGCTTGAGCGCCAGCGAGCCGGCCTTGAGCATCTTCGGCGCCGGGTTCTCGGCCGCGACAGTGCGGTAGTACACCAGCCGGCGGCCCAGGTTGACGTCGTTGATATGCTGGGTCAGCCCGTTGTAGTGGTCGTTGTCGACCAGGATAGCCAGCGCGAAGCCGTGCAGCACGCGCTCGGCCGCGCCGCGCCACGGCGCCTCGTCGGGCTTGACCTCGACCAGCTCGCCGACGAAG
>DATMSN010000815.1:0-3953 GCA_035565375.1 Duganella sp.
CCCCGCGCAGGTCGCGCCGGGCCAGCATGTAGAGCATCATCGAGACCGCGACCGCGCCGGCGAAGGCGGCGACATCGACCATCCAGGCGGCGCACATGAACATCAGCGCGGCCAGCGCGCCGACCGAGGCTCCGGAGGAGATGCCCAGGACATAGGGATCGGCTAGCGGGTTGCGCAACAGCGCCTGCATCATGACGCCGGCCAGCGACAGCGCGGCGCCGGTGACGAAGGCGGTGACGGCGCGGCTCAGGCGCAGATCGAGCAGGGTGGCTGACAAGGTCGTGGCCTGGCCGTGCAGCAGATCGTTGAGCGCCGCAGGGATATCGGAGAGGGGAACAGCGACCGAACCGGTCATGCCCGAGAAAATCAGGCTGGCAAACGCGAACAGGGCCAGGCCGGTCAGGGTAACGGCGGCGCGCTGTTGCAGATTGCTTGGGAAAGAATGCATGCACTACTTTCAGAGAGTGGGAAGCACTGGCAGATTACAATATTACAAGCTTAAATAAGACTTATGCGTGAGACTGACACGGGAGACACGTAGGGCGGATTAGCGGGCGAGGCCCGCTAACCGCCCGGGGGCCCATCGAAGGGGCAGCCTACCTTCCGGTAGGCTTTAAGAGCGGGAACCGCGAAATCGGCCATGCATGAGCCGTCGATGGCGCGGCGATGGCCGATTACGCTGCGCTAATCCGCCCTACGTGTTTTCGTGTTTATTTATAGCCGTAGCGGATACCGGCGAACACGTTGGAACCCGGCGTGGCGTAGTTACGCGCCAGATCGTACTGCTTGTCGCCGATGTTGTTCCAGCGGACCAGCGCCGACCAGTCGCGCGAGAAGGCGTAGGTCGCGTACAGGTTCACCAGCCCATAGCCGCCCAGGCGATTGGCGTTGGCCGCGTCGTCATAGCGGTCGCCCGATACTTCCAGTTCCGCGCCAGCCTTGAGCGAGCCGATGCCATAATCGGCGGTCAGGTTGCCATGCTTTTTCGAGCGGCGCATCAGGCGCTTGCCGGTCGTTTCATCCTTCGGGTCCTGCAAATCGAGATTGGCGGCGAGGTTGACGCCGGCCAGCCTGGTGGCGGCCGACAGCGTGATCCCCTCCAGCATCGCGCGGTTGACGTTATAGGCGCAGCCGTCCGGATAACCGGCGCGGCCGAACGGGCATGGCTTGATGTTGACGAGCATGTCCGTCAGGCGGTTGCGGTAGTAGCCGGCGCTCAGCGCGTTGACGCCGTCGTCGTAGCGCAGGCCCACTTCGGCGTTGCGGCCTTCTTCCGGCTTGTTGGCCGGATTGCCGTAGCCAGGGAAGTACAACTCGTTGTAGGTCGGCGCGCGGAAGCTGGTGCCGTAGCTGGCGGTGGCCCGCAGCGCCTGCGTGAAGCTGTAGCCGTAACCCACCGAGCCGGTATTCTGCGAACCGTAAATCGTGTTGTCGCGGCGGATGCCCGCGCTCAGCAAATTGGCGCCGCGACGGGCGTTGTAAGAAGCGGCGTAAGAGTTGGTGGTGCGTTCGGGATTGCGCAGATCGAAGCCGTTGGTTTGCACTTCCTCCTTGCGGTGTTCGTACAGCAGCTGCAGCACATCGGCGCCGATGTGTACGTCGTTTTGCCAGGTGATGAAGCTTTGCTTGGTGTTGATACGCGCGTAACCGCTAGCGCTGGCGGAGGTGTAGTTTTCTCCCTTGTCCTTGGTCTGCGAGTACTGCAAAAGGCTGTTCCAGACCGGCAGCAGCCGCCCTTTGGCGTAGACGCTGGCGGTGTCGATGACATTCTTGCTGCGGACGTCGTAGGAGCCGGCTTTCGCGCTGTCGTACCGGGAATCGAGTTTGCTATGCAGGAAAAGCGCGCCAGCCTCGAAGCCCTTGACCAGTTGCAGGCTGAATTGACCGGAGACGTTTTCCTTGTCGTAGCCGTCGTCGTCCGGATTGTACGAGGACAGGCCGGGACGGGCGGTCGAGAAGCCGTCCGATTTTTCCTTGCCGGCGCTGACCGCGTAGCCGAAGCTGTGCTCACCACCGGTGGCGCCGGATACCGTGACATCGGCTTCGCGTGTCTTGTCGGTGCCGTAGCCGGCGAAGGCCGTCACCGCCGGCGCGCCCTGGCCCTTTTTGGTGAAGATCTGGATCACGCCGCCGATGGCGTCGGCGCCGTACAGGGAGCTCAGTGGGCCGTAGACGATTTCGATATGGTCGATGGCGGTCAGCGGAATGGCGCTCCAGTTGGCGGCGCCGGTGGTGGACGAGCCGATACGCACGCCGTCGACCAGCACCACGCTCTGGTTGCTGTTGGCGCCACGGATGTAGACGTTGGACGAGCTGCCGGCGCCGCCGTTGCGCGTGACTTCGATGCCGCGCTGGCGCTTGAGCAGGTCGACCACGGAGCCCGCGCCGGCTTCGGCGATCTGCCCGGCCTTGATGGTGATGGTGTCGCTGATGACGTCCGCCAGCGGCTGCGGCGTGCGGTTCGCGGTCACCACGACGGTATCGGCGGCCGCGACGTCGGCGTGGGCGCTGGTGTGCGAGAAAGCGGCGGCCATGGCCAGTGCCAGCGAGGTCAGTGCCGCCGGGCGCGACGCCAGGCGGGAGATAGGTGAGGACATGATTTATTTTTCTGTTAGGAGCAACCGGCCTACTTCCCCGTGGGCCAGATTGAACAGAAGCGGCGAACCGAGAGATGCGCGCACATCCCGTTCGCTCACTTCCACCTGCTTTGGCCGGTATCCGGGCTGGCAAGTTAGACCATCTCACCTTCCCATGCGCAGCACAGTGGTTGTCAGAGCTGGTTTGTCGCGCGCCGCGCGACACTTGCTTACCGTTGCGGGGGCAGCACACGTGGGCCGTCGGGCGGCTTCGTGTTTCCCGTTTAACTGCGCATCCGGACAGACGCGCGGGCACCAAAGCCGGTCATTATACGGCTTTGCCGTAGGACTTCATAACCAGGGAAAAATAATTCACGTTCGGTGAAAAAGCGGAGGTTTTTTCGTTATCATGAACGCCATCTTGCAAAAATGTTCATTCGTTGCCGTTGGAGTTCCCATGTTCGCATCCCTCTCCGCAGCGCCGTCGCCAGCTCCCGCGACATTGCGCCCGATGGTCAATCCACACCCGATCGTCACCGTGGTGCCGCTTTTCGACGGCCATCAGTGCGTCATCGTCGATAATTTCATGACCGAACCGCAAACGATGGTGGAATATGCGGCGCTCCAGCGCCGGCAGTTTCGCGAATCGGCCGGCAATTATTATCCCGGGCCGGAATTGCCGCTGACGGGGCGCTTCGTCGCCGGCGTGAAGGATGCGTTTCTGCTGCATGCGCGCACGCGGCTCAAGGCGCGCCGCGTGCTTGGCGTGGCCAGCCGCCTGTCGCTGGTGACGCGGCGTCCGGAACAACTGCTGCCTGGCCAGCGCATGCCGCATCGCGATTCGTACGATCTGGACGACATGGAAGGTGTCGGCGCCATGGTGCTCTATTTGTTCAAGGACGAGCGGCTCGGCGGTACCAGTTTTTTCAAGCCCAAGGTGTCGCCGCCTGAAATCGACGCGCTGCTGCGTGAATTGAGGCGCATGGAATTGGCGGGTGAGTCGCCGGCGCCGACCGCGCCGCCGACATTTGCCATTTCGTCGGACGAACACTTTCAGAAGGTGCTGACCATCGAGCCCCGGTTTAATCGGGCGATTTTTTATAATGGCGGGCTTTTCCACTCCGGGCATATCACCGCCCCCGAGTTGATGGCCGACGATCCGGCCATCGGAAGGCTGACGGTCAACGCGTTCTTTAAGCTGCGCATGGCCGCCACCTGAGTGTGGATCCAGCGGACGTCTACGCCAAAATCAGCGTGGCGCCGTAGGCGATATGGTGCGGCGCGCGGGCGGCTTGCAGGGCCATCTCCGGTGGCGGCAGCCCGGCGTGGCAGGCGGACAGCAGGCGCATGGCGCCGGCGTGGCAAACGATGATCGCC
>DATMSN010000816.1:0-3073 GCA_035565375.1 Duganella sp.
TTATGACATTGTCATGACCGTGTCATGACATCGATATGTTTCAAATGCATCAACTGTTGCGCCGGCGCCCGCGCCGGTCTTCAGGAACGCGGCGCGGTCAGCGCGCGTACGGCGCCGCCAGCGGCTCGCCGATGAACACGCCCTGGGCCGGCCAGGCCACGCTTTTCCAGTAGGCCTCGATGGCGCTGTCGCCGCTCAGGTAGCGCTTGAGCAGCACGGTCGGATGGGGGAACTTCTGCACGTGGTTGCACGGTTCGGACACGGTGCCGTAGCTGGCCGTGGCGCCGGCCTCGAGCCAGCGCAGGCTGCTCATCTGGGCGTCGCCCAGCAGGTCGCCGCCGGTCGAGGTCAAGTGGTCGGCCAGCGCGCCGGGCAGGAAACGCAGGGTGTTGAGCTTGTCGACCCGGAGCATGCCGGTCTGGTAGATCATGATGTCCTGCGCGTCCTCGAGGGCATCGGCGCTCAGGCGCTTGATCGTCAAATCGTGCGAGGCCACCTTGCCGGCCGGCGGGAACAGGCGCGAGCGCACGCTGCGCAGGCCGTCGGAGGTGGTCAGGTAGTAGGCGCCGGCGGCCGGGAAGCGGAAATAGCGGGTGCCGCCACGCTCGATGAGGGCCTTGGCCAGCGGCAGCGAGCCGGTCGGCATGAGCATGCTGATCCTCATCGCCGCCATCGCCGGCGAGACCTGGTCGGCGCCGAAGTAGGCGCTGGGCTTGCCGGGGCCGCACGGCGCCGCGCACTGGGCGGCATCGTAGCCCAGCGTCAGCGCCGAGGTGATCGAATTGCAGCCGACCGCGTACGGCGCGGTCCAGACCATCAGCACGGCGCGGATGTCGGGGCCGAGCCGGTCGAGGATCTGCCGGCGCAGCGGCGCGAACTGTTCCGGCGTGAGCTGGCGCGGCGACTTGGGGATGCGCACGTGCACGATGTTTTTTTCGGGAATACCGCGGGCGTCGCGGTACAGCGCGCCGACGGCCACGCTGTTGGGTTCGTCATCGTTGACGACCAGCGCCAGTTGGGACGGGTTCAGCGCGGCGGCGGCCGGCCCCGCCAGGCCCAGCGCGGTGACGACGGCCCCGGCGGCCAGTGTGTGACAGGGCGAAACGCGCACCTTCCCTCCTCCGCGTGCGCCGATCGGCGTGATCGGACTTGCATCATTATAGAGGCAGAAAGATGGCG
Source organism: Duganella sp. (assembly GCA_035565375.1). GTDB lineage: Bacteria > Pseudomonadota > Gammaproteobacteria > Burkholderiales > Burkholderiaceae_D > Rugamonas. Next base: position 1,180 of record DATMSN010000816.1, read on the forward strand.
CCAAAAATAAAAAAGCCCCGGTCCGCGAAGACCGGGGCTGATGCCGCGCGCGCCCGTTGGGGCGCGGCCGCGGCGAACGCGCTCGTTACCGAGTAATTAAGCGGCGTTTTTAGCTTTGCGGCGACGGGCCATGAAGCCCAGCAGGCCCAGGCCGCCAACCATCATGGCGTAGGTGTCGGCTTCCGGCACGGCGGTCACGGTGACGTCGCCGCTGTAGGTGGCGCCCTTGCCGGCGGTGCCCATCAGGTTCAGCACGAAGGTCGACGACGAGCCGGCGCTGAAGAAGGCGTAACGGCCCTTGCCGGCCGAGGTCAGGTCGCCAGGAACGCCGTTGAAGTTCGATTGTGGCGAGAACGTCAGGTTCTGGCCGCTGATGCTGACGTCGATCTGGTAGTAACCGGTTGCCAGGCCGGTGAAGGTGATCACGTCCTTGCCGTCCGACAGCAAACCGTCGTTGGCCAGGGACAGACCGTTGAAGTGGTTGTCGGTGCTGGTCGGCGGGGTGACGAAGATCTGGACCGACTGGTCGGCAGCCATGGCGTTGACGGAAGCGGCGGCCAGCAGAGCGGCGATGATGTGTTTCAGTTTCATTCGAAAATTTCCTTAGTAGGTTATAGGCCGCCGGAGCCGGCCACTTGTTTGTTCACTAGCAACTGGACGCCATCATAGCATATCGCAAGCAATTAAGTTGCTCTTTTTTTATTTTACATATTTTTTTTGAAAGCCTTTTTCATACCGTGAAATAAATGTTGCGATGCAGTATTCCTACATGCCGCAATGCGAAATGGTGTCATCGCCCGGCCCCAAGCGACCTCTTCACTGATAAAATATCTTTTTTAAAAACAATGGCTTGCGCCTCACCAAGACAAATCGCCGATGTTTTTTTTGGGCAACACAAAAAACACCACGGCATGCCGACGGATTGTGGAGATTTAACCGAATTGCAAAAAAAGAGCTGCGCGAAGTGTTTAACAACATTACAATTTTGGGCGGGCCTTTATCGCATCAAAGGCAACAGGAGTGGTATTAATGCAATAAAACACGGCGCCGCTGCAACCCGGCAGACGGCCCCCGGACCACAAAAAAGCGATCGCGCGCCGCGCGCCCGCCCGGCACCGCCGGCACATATTTTCGGGTAGTCCAAAATTTTCAGGAGGTTATTCTGCGCACCGCATCCATCCCACCCGACAGCCACGCCGTCAAATATCGACCCGATATCGACGGCCTGCGCGCGGTCGCCGTGCTGGCCGTCATTCTGTTCCACTGCTGGCCGCTGTGGTTTGTCAGCGGCTTTGTCGGCGTCGACATCTTTTTCGTCATCTCCGGCTACCTGATCACGTCGATCCTGCTGACCCAGCTCGAGGCCGGCACCTTCAGCCTGTTCGACTTCTACTCGCGCCGGGTGCGCCGCATCTTCCCGGCGCTGCTGGTGGTGCTGGCCACCACGCTGGCGGTGGGCTGGTACATCCTGCTGCGCGGCGAGTTCGTCCAGGTGGGCAAGCACGTCGCCGCCGGCGGCGGCTTCATCGCCAATCTGGTGCTGTGGTTCGAGGCCGGCTACTTCGACAACTCGGCCACCACCAAGCCGCTGCTGCACCTGTGGTCGCTGGGCGTGGAGGAACAGTTCTACTTCCTGTGGCCGCTGATCCTGTGGGTCGTCATGCGCAAGCGCCTCAATTTCCTGCTGATCATGGCGCTGGTGTTCGCGGCGTCGATGGCGGTCAACCTCGGCACCGTGCAGGACAACCCGACGGCGGCGTTCTACTCGCCGCTGTCGCGCTTCTGGGAACTGATGATCGGCGGCGTCGGCGCCTACCTGCACCTGCACCGGCCGGCCTGGGGCGCGCGCGCCAAGCAGCTGGCCTCGCTCGCCGGCGTGCTGCTGATGGCCGCC
>DATMSN010000817.1:0-4210 GCA_035565375.1 Duganella sp.
CCGCCTGGACTGGGCAAGACCACGCTGGCGCACATCATCGCGCGCGAGATGGGCATCAACCTGCGGCAGACCTCCGGCCCGGTGCTGGAACGTGCCGGCGACCTCGCCGCGCTGCTGACCAATCTCGAAGCCAACGACGTGCTGTTCATTGATGAAATCCACCGGCTGTCGCCGGTCGTCGAGGAAATCCTGTATCCGGCGCTGGAGGATTACCAGATCGATATCATGATCGGCGAAGGCCCGGCCGCGCGTTCGGTGCGTCTGGACCTGCAGCCGTTCACGCTGGTCGGCGCAACCACGCGCGCCGGCATGCTGACCAATCCGCTGCGCGACCGTTTCGGCATCGTCGCGCGCCTCGAGTTTTATACGCCGACCGAATTGTCGAAAATCGTCTCGCGCAGCGCCGCGCTGCTGAATGCGACGATCGACGACGACGGCGCTTTCGAGATCGCACGCCGCAGCCGCGGCACGCCGCGTATTGCCAACCGCCTGCTGCGCCGCGTGCGCGACTATGCGGAAGTGAAGGGCAGCGGCCGCATTACGAAGGAAATGGCCGATGCCGCGCTGATCATGCTGGACGTCGATCCGGTCGGTTTCGACGTAATGGACCGTAAGCTGCTGGAAGCGGTGCTGTTCAAGTTCAACGGCGGTCCGGTCGGGCTCGACAATCTGGCGGCGGCGATCGGCGAGGAACGCGATACCATCGAAGACGTGCTCGAACCCTATCTGATCCAGCAGGGTTTCCTGCAGCGCACGCCGCGCGGGCGCGTCGCCACGCCGGCCGCGTACAAGCACTTCGGCGTCACGCCGCCGCGCACCAATCCCAACGGCGAATTGTGGGACCTGTGATGCGGATCTGGGTCGACGCCGACGCCTGTCCCGCCGTTGTCAAGGACATCCTCTATCGTGTGGCCGAGCGCATGCAACTGCAGGTGACCCTGGTGGCCAACCAACTGCTGCGCGTGCCGCCGTCGCGCTTCGTGCGCTCGGTGCAGGTGCCGTCCGGCGCCGACGTGGCCGATCAGGAGATCGTGCGCCTGCTAGCGCCGGGCGACCTGGTCGTCACCGGCGACATCCCGCTGGCGTCGGACGTGCTGAAGAAGGGCGGCTACGCGCTCAATCCGCGCGGCGAGTTCTACACCAACGACAACATCGCGCAGATGCTGACCATGCGCGCCTTCATGGACGAGCTGCGTGGCAGCGGCGTCGACACGGGCGGTCCGGCCGCCTTCAGCCAGGGCGACCGCCAGAGTTTCGCCAACAGCCTCGACCGGCACTTGCGCAAATACGCCACGCCCCCGGCGTCGGCGTAATCCGGTTTCCCTCCACATAGACCAGCCCGGCGCTTCCGCGCCGGTTTTTTTGCGCCAGAGTATTGTCTTCGATGTAATATCTATGTCCGACAGGATATGCAATATAATTAATTGCAATTTCCGTTGGGAAGTCGTTTTGCTGGAATCAATTGCAATATAAGTAACAATACATGGGGAAGACGGACGTGCGTGGTGGAAGTTGTTTGGTAGTTGTTGTTGCCTTCTTGTTGAATGCCTGCGCCGGGGATGGTCCCGTCGGCGGTCCTCAAATGCCCGCTGCGGCCGGCGCCGTTCCTCCCATCGACGCCAGCGCGCTGGTGCGGCGCGTGGCCCCTGCCACCTATGGGGACGACAGCGGCAGCGCTTACGTGTTCAATGCCGTGAACGCCCTGCGTGAAAAACTGGGATCCGGATTGCTGACCCAAAACCCAAAGCTCGATCGGGCGGCCTTGGCGCACCACCGGTACATGGGAACCAACCCGTTGGTGAACATGCACGCCGAGACGCCGGGCAAACCCGCCTTCACGGGAGTCGACGCCACCGCGAGGGGACATGCCGCCGGCTATGGCGCCTCCTATATCGAGGAGGTCATCTACGGGTCCAACGGCGCGGATAAGTTTGCCGGCTGCGCGCCGAGTTGGGCCAACAGCATTTACCATGTCGGCTTGTTCTTCTCGGGCATGCGCGACGTTGGCATCGCCGCGCTCGCGACCAGGAGCGACTCGGGCTTGGGAAGGTACACCGTGTGCGTCGTGAATTTTTCGCTGGACGCCTCGAAGGTTGAACAACTGCCCGAGGATGGGACGATACGCGTGTACCCGTATCCCGACCAGACCAGGGTTCCAACCGTTTTCTATAATCATACGGAGGAGCCGTCGCCGCTTCCCGAATATTTCGAACTGGGCCCGCCGGTGACGCTGAGCTTCAAGACGAAATCATTTCTGGAGAGCGGGGCCAAACCGGCCATCATCGTCGATCATTTGTCCATCGCCACGGCAAGCGGGCAGCCGCTGGGCGCCAAAATCCTGGTCAGTCCGGTCGGCGGCATCTCCACGAGGGGGCCCGCGCTGCGGAACGACGAGATGATCGCGCCGTTCACGCTAACCATCGTGCCCGTCGCGCGGATGAAACCGAACGCCGTCTATACCGTCTCTTTCGCGGGCATCGTCAACGGCAACGCCCTTTCCAAGACCTGGAAGTTCAGCACCGGCGAGCGGTGACATGGTGGGAACGAAGCGGGTGAGATAAATCGTCACGCCCAGTCCTATCATCGCGATCATGATGCCTATCAACGGCATCTCGATGCGCCAGATGGAATAACTCATCGACGCCCACATGAAAATGAGTATCCAGACCTTGCCGCGCAAGGGGATGCCTTTGCCGTTCTCGTAATCGCGCAGGTATTTGCCGAACACGCGGTTCGTCTGCAGCCAGTTGTGCAGCCGGGTCGAGCCGCGCGCGAAGCAGGCCGAGGCCAGCAGCAGGAACGGCGTGGTCGGCAGCAGCGGCAGGAAGATGCCCAGCACGCCGAGCGCGACCGCCACGCAGCCGATCAGGTTCAACACTATTTTCATCGGGTTTCCGTTGCTTGCAGAACTGTCTGCCTGACAAGAATCGTATCACCACCCGGGCGAAAAAGTGTATATTGAACCCGCCCCGATGATAGCGCTAACTTTGTGGAGACGTCGAATGAGAAAAATGATATTGGCCTGCATGGCCTTGGCTGGCTTGCTGCTGTTCGCCACCGGCGCGCGCGCCGACGACCAGTACAAAATCCTGGTGCTGGCGATGCCCGGCAAATACCATTACGAGTACATCCCGATCGCCCGCGAGAGCCTGGAGAAGCAGGCCAGGCTGCACGCGTTTGAACTGGTCTACACGCACCGGCCGGAAGTGTTCGACGGCGACCTGAGCCAGTACGCCATGGTGATGTTCCTCAACACGCCGGGCGAGGAGCTCAGCGAGCCGCGCCGCAGGAAATTCGAAGAATACATGCGCAACGGCGGCAACGCCATGCTGGTGCACCGGGCGCTGATCATTCCGCCCAACACCTGGCCGTGGTTTGAAAAACTGATCGGGCGCCGTGTCGGCAATCATCCGATGCTGCAGACCGGCGTGGCCGAAGTCGTCGACAAAAAATTCCCGGCGACGTACGGCCTGCCGGCGCGCTGGATCTGGAGCGACGAGTGGTATGTGTTCGACAATCCGCACAACGTCAGCATCCACCCGGTGCTCAACGTCGACGAAAGCACCTACGATCCGACCAAGATCTGGCCGGGGCAGGTGTCCAAGGGCATGGGCAAGGACCACCCGGTGGCGTGGTACCACCAGGTGGAGAAGGGGCGCGTATTCGTCACCTCGCTCGGACACAACGGCGAGATGTACAAGGACCCGCAATACCTGTCGCACTTGATGGGCGGCATCTACTGGACCGCCACCGGCAAGGGCATCCAGCAATAGCCGCTATTTCCGCTTACTTCGAGACGGCGCGCGTGCCGACCACTTCGACGGTCACGCGGCGGTTCTTGGCGCGGCCCTCCGCCGTGGCGTTGTCGGCCAGCGGCTGGGTCTCGCCCTTGCCCTCGGTGTAGACGCGCGAGGCTTCCAAGCCTTTGCTCACCAGGTAGGCCTTGACCGCTTCGGCGCGGCGCAGCGACAGTTTCTGGTTGTACTCGTTCGAGCCGACCGAGTCGGTATGGCCGACCGTCACCACCACCTCGGTGTTCATGCCTTTGAGCTTGAGCAGCAGGTCGTCCAGCGCGGCCTTGCCGGCGGGCTTGACGGCCGACTTGTCGAAATCGAACAGCGTTTCGGCGGCGAACGAGACTTTTTCCGAGGTCGGCTCCGGCGCCTTGGGCGGCGGTGGCGGCGGCATCGGCGCGGCGACCGGCGGCGGC
>DATMSN010000818.1:0-2784 GCA_035565375.1 Duganella sp.
AGGCCGCCACGGTGCAGGAAGCGCCGGTGGTCGTGGTGACCGGCGCGCGCGCCGCGCTGGCCCGGTCGCTGGAACTGAAACGCAACGCCGACGTGATCCAGGATTCGATCTCGGCGACGGAACTGGGCCGCTTCCCGGACGATAACGTGGCCGACTCGCTGACCCACATCTCCGGCATCTCGGTGTCGCGCACCCGTGGCGGCGAAGGCCAGTACATCAACGTGCGCGGCCTGGGCTCGGGCTACAACATCGTCACGTTAAACCAGCGCATCCTGGCCACCGACGGCGACGGCCGCGACTTCGCCTTCGACGTGCTGCCCTCCGAGGTGATCAGCGGCGCCGACGTGATGAAGTCGGCCGAGGCGGCGCAGATGGAAGGCAGCATCGGCGGCGCCGTCAACCTGCGCTCGGCGCGGCCGATGGACAATCCCGGCTACCACGCGTCGGTCCGTTTCGAGGGCGACCGCAACGACCTGTCGCGCAAGAACGGCGGCAAGCTCTCCGGCGTGGTCAGCAACACCTTCAACAACAACACCATGGGCGTGATCGTCGGCGCAGTGCTCTCCAAGCGCAACGTGCGCACCGATTCGCTGGGCTACCAGACCTTCAACGCCGACTCGCCCGGCAGCTTCGACGCCAACGGCGACGGCGCCATCGGCGCCGGCGAAAGCAATCTGCTGGCGCCGTGCTGCATCTCGTTCGGTTCCGTCTTCGAGGAGAAGAAGCGCACCGCGTTGTCCGGCGCGTTCGAGTGGAAGGTCACGCCGCAATTGCGGATGACGGTCGACGCGCTGGCCACCCGGCTCGACTCGCCCCAGGTGGGCTACCAGCAGTCGTACTACGTCGAGCACGCGCCCGGCCGCTGGTCGGACGTGGTGATCAAGGATCGCCTGATCACCAGCATGACGGTGCGCGACCTGGTCCCCGAAATGAGCAACGTGACCATCGACCGCGTGGTCGACACCCGCCAGCTCGGCTGGCACGGCGACTGGAAGCCCAGCCCCGCGCTGAAGCTCACGGGCGACCTCTATCGCTCGACCTCGGAGCGCAATTCGGGCGGCAAGGACAGCTTCGTCGTCGCCGGCATCGCCGGCCGCAACACCGGCTACTACCGCGCCAACAACGGCGGCCTGCCCGATATCCGCGTCACCCTCGAGGACGGGCGCGACCTGGCCACCGAGCTGGCGGCCGGCCGCCTCGGCAACAAGGACTACGGCCTGCATTTCGCCGGCCTGACCGGCACCGACATCAAGGACACCGTCGACGGCGCCACGCTCGACGGCCGCCTGTCGCTGGGCGGCGCCTGGCACATCGACGCGCTGCGTTTCGGCGTCAGCGCCACCAACCGCAAGAAGGACCGCAACGCCATCGGCAACGAGAAAAGCGGCGGCGCCTGCCAATACTGCAATATGTACTCGACCACCTTCTCGTCGCTGGGCGCCGACGTGGTCCATCCGATGACGCTGCCGAACTACATGCGCAACGCCGGCGGCGGCTTCCCGGGCAGCTTCGTGCGCTTCGACGTGCCGGCCTACTTCGCCGCGCTCAAAAGCCTGGACGGCAAACCGGTCCTCGACGACAGCGGCAACCCGACCGGCGAGACCTTCGACGTCGGCAAGTCGCAGCCGGTGTTCGTGCCGACCGACTCGTACTCGGTGCGCGAGAAAACCGCCACCTTGCACGGCCAGTTCGAGCTGGCGGGCGAGAACTGGAACGGCAATATCGGCGCGCGGCTGGTGCGCACGAGGACCAGTTCGCGCAGCGCGATCGACCAGATCGTCGCCATCGACGACGCCACGCCGGACGTCCCGACCAGCAGCCCGATCGTGACGTACAGCCCGGCCGTGCCGGTGTCGCAGGACGGCAGCTACACCAAGCTGCTGCCGTCGGCCAACCTGAGCTGGTGGGCGCGCGACGACTTCGTGGTGCGCGGCGCGCTGGCCAAGGTCATGGCCCGGCCGTCGCTCGACAAGCTGGCGCCGACCCGCACCGACAATACACTCGACCGCAGCTACATCCTCAACATCGTCGGCGATCCGAACCTCAAGCCGACCGAGGCGGTGCAGCAGGACCTGTCGGTGGAATGGTACTACCGGCCCAAATCGGCGATCACGGCGGCCGTCTTCGCCAAGCAGATCAAGAACTTCGTCACCTACCAGACCGACGAACACGTCGACATCGGCGTGCCCGGCTACCTGTACACGGTGACCCACCCGGTCAACGGCGACAAGGCCCGCGTGCGCGGCATGGAGATCGGCGTCCAGCACCTGTTCGACAACGGCTTCGGCATCAACGCCAAGTTCGCCAAGACGTGGACCAAGGCCTACCAGGGCGGCGAATACGTAGGCCAGCTCGAAGGCGTGGCGCCGACCGCGTCGTCGATCGGCTTCCTGTATGAACGCGGCGGCGTCAACGCCTCCATTTCGTTCGACTACACCGGCGAGTACACGCAAAGCACCAACGTGCTGGCCGGCTTCCCCAACAAGGTCGATTCGCTGACGTGGATCACCGCCTCGGCGTCGTGGGACATCACGCCCCGCGTCACGCTGTTCGTGGAGGGCAAAAACCTCGGCGACGCCGTCATGCGTTCGAACCTGGGCCGCGCGGACGCGCAGTACGGCTTCGAGACCTGGGGCCGCACCTACGCGGCCGGCATGAGCGTGAAATTCTGACCATGACCTCCTCGATAACGATGACGACGGCGGGCGGCGCGCGCCCCGCCGGCTGGTTGGGCTACGCGCTGACCACCACGCTGCTGTGGGGCGTGTGGGGCGCGTTCGCCGG
>DATMSN010000819.1:0-1997 GCA_035565375.1 Duganella sp.
GGTCGCCAAACCCACGCCCGTCCAGCTCACCCAGCACGATGCCAGCAGCAGCCAGCCGCAATGGTCCGCCTCCGGCGACGCCGTCTACTTCGTGAGCGGCCGTTCCGGCTCCGCCCAGGTATGGCGCCTGCCGGTCAGCGCCGGCGGCGAAGCGGTGCGCGTGACCGACTACCCGGTGGGCGTGGAAAGCTTCCGCCTGTCGCCCAAGGGCGACCGCCTGGCCATGAGCTTCGAAGTCTTCCGCGACTGCGCCGACCTGGCCTGCACCAAGGCGCGCCTGGACGCCAAGGCCAAGGACAAGGCCAGCGGCAAGCTCTACGACAAGCTGTTCGTGCGCCACTGGGACACCTGGGCCGACGGCCGCAACAACGTGCTGTACTCGGCGCCGATCGACGCCAGCGGCAAGGTCGGCGCGCAGCCCGTCAGCCTCAGCGGCGCGCTCGACGGCGACGTGCCGTCCAAGCCGTTCGGCGACCATGACGAGTACCACTTCAGCCCGGACGGCCAGACGGTGGTGTTCTCGGCCCGCGTGGCCGGCAAGACCGAGGCGTGGTCGACCAACTTCGACGTCTACACGGTGCCGGCCGCCGGCGGCGCGCCGAGGAACCTGACCGCCGACAATCCGGCCTGGGACACCAAGGCGATTTATTCGCCCGACGGCCGCACCCTGGCCTACCTGGCGATGGAGCGGCCGACGTTCGAGGCCGACCGCTTCCACCTGGTGCTGCTCGACGTCGCCACCGGCAAGAAGCGCACCGTCGCCGATGGCTGGGATCGTTCGATCGCCGACTACCGCTGGACCCCGGACGGCAAGGCGCTGCTGGCCGTGGCCGACGATGTCGGCCAGCACCCGCTGTTCCGCATCGACGCCGCCAGCGGCAAGGTCGACAAGCTCACCGGCGCCGGCTATGTCAGCGCCTTCGACGTCGCGCGCGACACCGTCGTCATGGCGCGCGCCGACCTGGCGTCGGGCGCGCAGCTGTACACGTTCAAGCTCGGCGGCAACGCCGAACGGGCGGCGCGCTTGACCGACGTCAACGCGGCCGCGCTGGCCGACGTCAAGTTCGGCCAGTTCGAGCAGTTCTCGTTCGCCGGCGCCAACGGCGAGACCGTCTACGGCCACGTCATGAAGCCGTGGGACGCCAAGCCCGGCGTCAAGTATCCGATCGCCTTCCTGGTGCACGGCGGCCCGCAGGGCAGCTTCGGCAACTCGTGGAGCTACCGCTGGAATCCGCAGGTGTACGCCGGCGCCGGCTATGCCACCGTGTTCATCGACTTCCACGGCTCGACCGGCTACGGCCAGAAATTCACCGATTCGATCAGCGGCGACTGGGGCGGCAAGCCGCTGGAGGACTTGAAGAAGGGGCTGGCGGCGGCGGTGCAAAAATTCCCGTGGCTGGACCGCGAGCGCAGCTGCGCGCTGGGCGCGTCGTACGGCGGCTTCATGATGAACTGGATCGAGGGCAACTGGTCCGACGGCTTCAAGTGCATCGTCAACCACGACGGCGTGTTCGACACGCGCGGCATGGCGTACGCCACCGAGGAGCTGTGGTTCACCGAGTGGGAAAACGGCGGCGCCTATTACGACGTGCCGGCCCGGCACGAGAAATTCAATCCGGCGCTGCAGGTGAAGCAGTGGAAGACGCCGATGCTGGTGGTGCAGGGCGACCTGGACTTCCGGATTCCGACGACGCAGGGCCTGGGCACGTTCACGGCGCTGCAGCGGCAGGGCGTGCCGAGCAAGTTGCTGGTGTTCCCGGACGAGAACCATTGGGTGTTGAAGCCGGCCAATTCGGTGCTGTGGCACCACACGGTGATCGATTGGCTGGATGGCTATCTGAAGAAATAAGCCGTACCGCTTCGTTTGATGCAACGCCCGCGCTCTTGCGGGCGTTTCCATATTCAAGGATGTCAAAATGAAAAAAAGTATGATCGTCGCGGCACTGGTGCTCGCCCATGGGGCCGCGGCGGCCGCGGCCGACACCGTGCCCGCCACC
>DATMSN010000820.1:0-3121 GCA_035565375.1 Duganella sp.
GCGGTGGTCGCCAGCGGCATCGGCGGCGGCACCTCCAGGCCCAGGCCCTGCGCCACGCCTTCGGCCAGGACCGGATCGACGTTGGCCAGCATCGACAGCAGGCGCACGCGGATCGCCGGCGTCTGCACGCGGCCCAGCTCAAAGCTGAAGGCGTTGACGATGTGCGACTGCTCCGACGGCGTCTGGCTGATCCAGAACAGGCGCGCCTGCGAATAGTGGTCGGCGAACAGCTCCGGCTTGCCGCGCACCTTGTCCTCCGGCGCCTGCTTGACGCTGCTGAAGGCGGTCTGGAAGCCGGCCATCCCGGCCTGGAACGGATTGCCGCCGGCCAGCGAGTTCGGTTCGTAAGCCACGCGTCCGCGCGCGATCGCCTGGCGATGCATGCCGTCGCGCTGGTTGTTGTGCACCTGCGCCACTGGCGTGTTGATCGGGATCTCGTGGAAGTTCGGGCCACCGAGACGGCTGATCTGCGTGTCCACATACGAGTGGATACGCCCTTGCAGCAGCGGGTCGTTGGTGAAGTCGATACCGGGCACCACGTGCGCGGTACAGAACGCGACCTGCTCGGTCTCGGCGAAGAAATTGTCCGGATTGCGGTTCAGGACCATTTTTCCGACGGTTTGCACCGGCACCAGTTCCTCCGGGACGATCTTGGTCGAATCGAGCACGTCGAACGGGAATTGCTCCGCCTGTTCCTCGGTGAAGATCTGCAGACCCAGCTCCCATTCCGGATAGGCGCCCGCCTCGATCGCTTCCCACAGGTCGCGGCGATGGAAGTCCGGATCGGCGCCGATGATCTTGGCCGCTTCGTCCCATACCAGCGAGTGGGTGCCCGGCACCGGGTTCCAGTGGAATTTACAGAAGACGGAGACGCCCTGCGCGTTCACCAGGCGGAAGGTGTGCACGCCAAAGCCCTGCATCGTGCGGTAGCTGCGCGGGATGGCGCGGTCCGACATCTGCCACAGAAGCATGTGGGTCGATTCGGGCATCAGCGTGACGAAATCCCAGAAGGTATCGTGCGCGCTGGAGGCCTGCGGCATCGCGAAATGCGGCTCCGGCTTGACCGCGTGGACCAGGTCCGGGAACTTGATCGCGTCCTGGATGAAGAAGACCGGCATGTTATTGCCGACCAAATCCCAGTTGCCTTCGTCGGTGTAGAACTTGACGGCGAAACCGCGCACATCGCGCACGGTGTCGGCCGAACCGCGCTCGCCGGCGACGGTGGAGAAGCGCACGAACACCGGCGTGCGCTTGCCGGCGGCGGCGAACGGCGCGGCGCGCGTGACGGCGCTCAAATCGCCATAGCTTTCGAAGTAGCCATGGGCGCCCGAGCCGCGCGCGTGCACCACGCGCTCCGGAATGCGCTCATGGTCGAAGTGGGTGATCTTTTCGCGCAGGATGAAGTCTTCCATCGCGGTCGGGCCGCGCAGGCCGACCTTGAGCGAATTCTGGTTGTCGGCGATCGGCACGCCCTGGTTGGTGGTCAGGCGCTGGTCGGCGGAATCGACACGCACGCGGTCCAGCGGCTCGATGGTGGCGTTGACGCCATGGGGCGGCACGCCGCCGCCGGTCTTCGGCGAGGCGCTGGTTTCGCCGGTGGTGCTGGCGGTGGCGATGGGATTGGGCGGGGCGACCGTCTGGCCGGGCTGCGGCGCGCGCGATGCGTCGCCGTGCTCGCCCGGTTTATTGACGTTGAACGGCATGCCCTCGGCGACCGCCTGGGTGCCGCCCACCTTGGCCAACAAGGCCGCTTCCTGCGGCACGCCGCCCAAACTGGTCGGGGGCGCGGCCGACGATGGTCCTGCGACAGTGCTCAATACCGAGCCAGCCCCCATAACGGAGGCCGGCGTCTTTTTACTATTTGCCATTGGGTGTCCCTTGTGAACGGCGCCCGCACGGGCCACCGGTCGCACCGGCAGCGATACCGGTCGGGCAGCCTGGATTACTTGCGTGAGCTCAGCAGCTTGGAGATGCCATAGCCGGCGGCGGCGGCGATCAGCACCGAGATCGCCGGGCTGGAACGCACGTGGCTGCGGCCCGATTCGGCCAGCTTCTTGTAGCTTTCGGTGACTTGCTTGCTGCGCGCGGCGACGCGCTCGGAGACGCTTTCCACGGTGCCGGAGACGCTTTCGACGCCGTTGGCGACCTTGTCGACGCCGTTATGGGCGCTGGTGGCCAGACGGTCGGCGGTCGGTGGAACCTTGTCGGCGACGCGGTCGATGGCGGCATGCGCATCGGCGCGCAGGTCCTTGCCGATTTGGGTGACGCCGTCGCGGGTATTGTTGATTTTAGAATCGATGCTGTTTTCCATGATGTTTTCCTCTAGTTGGTTTCTCGTTTGTTTCTCAACACTGCAGGAACGACAATAGGCTCATCCATGTCATAGAACCGTGCGGAATCTAACAAACAGACGCCCTCGGCCTCAGTTGTGCCGAGTTTGTTCCAATAAGTGAGTTGCCACACGGACGGCGTCCTCGACAAGGAGGATGCTCAGATAAAATACTGTCAGGAGAGCGGCATGTTTCCCATCTCGTCCACCAGCTTGAGCGCGCCCAACGCGGCGAACTTTCCGCTGGTTTCCCCCACGGCGGAGACGGCGCCGGTGGTCCCCGTCAGCTCCTCGACAATCACCCAGGTCGGCTCCGCCACCGATGCACCAGCGCAAGCATCGGTGACGGTGGACTTGTCGCCCGTGGCCAACTTCCTGCTCACCGTGTCGCAGTCGCGGGAGCGGATCACGCAGTTGCAGGCCGCTGTCGCCAATGGCGAAGATCCGCAGGAGGCCGCCGCGCGCGCCGCCGTATTAAATGACGCCACGCAAAATGTAGTGAATGCATTCAACTTGTTACCCAGCGTGGAATTCAATCAGACGCAGCCGCCCGGGCCGACGCTGCTCAACAGTCTGGTGGAAAGTTTGAACCGGCAGACCGCCAGCCAGGAGGCGGCCCGGCAGGCCGCCGAGCCGCTGGGCGCGTCCCAGAGCTTGTCCCAGAACCTGGCGCGAATCGGCCTCACGCTGCAGCCGCCGCTGCTGTCGGACGCCGCCGCCGGCCTGTCGCTCGACAACGAGATCTTGCGCGCCTCGTTCAACACCGATAAGCAGTCCACCACCGACACGCTG
>DATMSN010000821.1:0-2541 GCA_035565375.1 Duganella sp.
CGTCGCCGGTCAGCGCGTGGCCGCCGACCTCGATCGCCGTCTTGTAAGTATCCCTGCCAATGTGTGCAACGCCTTGTGCCATGGTCATTCTCCTTGGCGCCATTTTATCGCGCCGGCGCCCGCCGCGGGTATGTCGAAGGAGGGAGCGCAACGTGGGGCCGGCGCCGCGTAGCCGAGGCCGGCCCTTGACGCAAGCTTCATATTGGTAAAGATTTGTAAATGGAAATAATTGACGTCGGCCTTCTGTAAAATAGCAGGCTTCCAACGTCGAATAAGACGGCGCCGCCCGGCGGCCCGCCAGCCTAATGCAAAAGAAACAAAAGAAACAAAAGAAACTCTTGTCCCGGTGCCTGACCGGCGGTTCCCTCGGGGTGCTGCTGGCCGCCCCGCTCGGCGCGCTGGCCCAGACCACCGTGGAAAAGGCCGACAGCAAACCGGTCACCGCCAAACCCAAGGAAGCGGCCGTCGTGCCGTCCGTCACCGTCGCCGGCGAACGCCCGACCAACCGCATCGACCGCCAGGTGTATGACGTCAAATCCGACGTCTCCAGCACCAACGGCACCGCCGCCGACGCCCTCAACAACGTGCCGTCGGTGGCCGTCGATCCGGACGGCACCGTCACCTTGCGCGGCAGCAGCAACGTGCAGATCCTGGTCGACGGCAAGCCGTCGGCCATGCTGCAGGGCGAAAACCGCGGCGCCGCGCTGCAGGCCATGGGCGCCGACGACATCGAATCGGTCGAGGTCATCAACAATCCCGGCGCGCAGTTCGGCAACGAGGGCGGCGGCGGCCCCATCCTGAACCTGGTGATGCGCCGCAACCGCAAGCCGGGCGGCTTTGCCACCGTCAACGCCAACGCCGGCAAGGACGGCCGCTACAACAGCGCCGTCAACGGCAGCTACAACGAGGGCGCCTGGGGCTTCCAGGGCGGCCTCAACGTGCGGCACGACGGCCGCGACTCGACCGCCGAGGTCAGCCGCGACCGCCTCGACCCGGCCACCGGCCAGTTCGTCCACAGCAGCCAGTCGTCGGTCGGCAAGGGCCTCAACGACATGCTCGGCGCCAACGGCACGCTCAGCTACAACCTCAACCAGACCGACACGCTGACCGCCAGCGCCTCCTACCACGGCCGCACCAACGACCAGCGCGGCACCGACATCTACGCCAACGGCGCCACGGCGTCCATCCCGGCCATCGACTACACGCGCTCGACGGTGCGCAACGGCGACAGCAAGAACTACAGCTGGGGCGGACGCTACGACCACAAGGGCGAGCTGCCGGGCGAGACGCTCAAGATCGACCTGCGCGTGTCCTCGTCGGACAACGACAACGACAGCAACTACGCCAACGATTACGCCACGCCCGGCATCGCCGACACGCGCGCCTTCCAGCACAGCGACACCACCATCAAGGTGGTCGATTTCACCGGCGACTACGAGCGCCCGCTGTGGGGCGGCTCGGCCAAGGCCGGCTACAAGGCGGCCAGCACCAAGAGCACCTTCGACACCCTGTACACCGATATCGATCCGCTGACGTCGGTCGCCATCGTCAACCCGGCGCGCAGCAACCGCTTCGAGGTCGACGAGACGGTGCTGGCGGTGTACGGCTCGTACCAGATGCGGCTGAGCGAGAACTGGGGCGCGCTGGCCGGCCTGCGCACCGAGTACACCGACATGGACATCCGCCAGGTCACCAGCGGCACCGACGACAAGAACAGCTACGTCAACTTCATCCCCAGCCTGTTCGCCACCTACAAGGTCAACGAGACGGCCAACATGCGCTTCGCCTACGCGCGCCGCATCCGCCGCCCCGGCGCCAACGACCTCAATCCCTACCAGGTCTACCGCGATGAATTCAACGTCTCGGCCGGCAATCCGCGGCTGATGCCGACCAAGACCGACTCGTTCGAAGTCGGCTACGAGACCAAGGTGGCCGGCCTGGAGACCAATCTGCGCGCCTACTACCGCGAGGATTCGGACGCCATCGTCGACTACCGCTACTTCATCGCCAACAACGTGCTGCTGACCACCAAACAAAACGGCGAAGGCAGCCACGCCAGCGGGCTCGAATTCACGATCAGCGGCAAACTGCTGCCCACCTTGACGATCAACGGCAGCGGCAACCTGGCGCGCAGCCAGCAACGCACGCAGGACGACACGGGCGCCTACAGCACGCGCACGGCCAACTCGCTGAGCGGGCGCGTGCGCCTGAACTACCAGTACAGCGCCGCCACGCAGATGCAGATGGCGCTGCAGATGATGGGCAAGACCTTGTCGGGCCAGGGCTACCGCTCGCCGAACCGCACGCTCAACCTGAGCGCGCGCCACGCGCTGACGCCGCGACTGAGCCTGGTGGCCACCGTCACCGACGTGCTGGATAAAAACAAGATGGAAACGGTGATCAACAGCACCACGCTGCGCGAGACCAGCACGCGCAGGTTCGACGGGCGGGTGTTTTATGTGGGATTGTCGTACCGCTTCGGCGGCGCCGGCGGCTCGGCGGAGCGCGAGGGTGGCGGATTCGGCCCGCGCATGGGTCCGG
>DATMSN010000822.1:0-1960 GCA_035565375.1 Duganella sp.
GCCGCGGCGCGTGCGGCTGGCGCAGGTAGCGCGAGCCGTGCTGACGCCGGTCGTGGCCGTTGGCCGGCCACGTCAGGAAGCGCGACAGCTCCTGCAGCGCGCGCTGGTACACGTCGCGCTTGAATTCAATCACGACGTCGAGCGGCACCCAGTATTCGTGCCAGCGCCAGGCGTCGAACTCCGGATGGTCGGTCAGGCGCAGGTTGACGTCGTTGTCGCGCGCGCACATGCGCAGCAGGAACCAAATCTGCTTTTGCCCCCGATAATGGCCGCGGATTTCCCGCTTGATGAAATGATCCGGCACCTCATAGCGCAGCCAGTCGCGCGTGCGGCCGACGATTTTAACGTGCTCGGCCCGCAGGCCGATCTCCTCTTCCAACTCCCGGTACATCGCCTGCTCCGGCGTTTCTCCGTATTTGATGCCGCCTTGCGGAAACTGCCACGAGTGCTCGCGCACCCGCTTGCCCCACCACACCTCGTTCTGGGCGTTGAGCAGGATGATGCCGACGTTGGGCCGAAACCCCTCCCGATCGAGCATATTGCACCTCAAACTTTCTGCGACTGAGCTCCCTGCTTATATTTTTGCCCATAAAAAGACGCCACGGCTGGGTTTTCGGGGTACGAAAACGGTCGAAGGGCCATCTATTGAACGCATTTGTATAAAGTATGGACGCATCAGCCAGCTAATCCTTTAAAATTAGGTTGATTATAACTCTCTCTTTTTAAAAAGAATTCACCGTATGCGCGCCTCACGATTTTTTATTTCCACGCTTAAAGAAGCGCCTTCCGACGCCGAGATCGTCAGTCACCAGTTAATGATGCGCGCGGGCATGATCAAGCGCCTCGGCTCGGGCATCTACACCTACATGCCGATGGGCCTGCGCGTGATCCGCAAGGTCGAGGCCATCGTGCGCGAAGAGATGAACAAGTCCGCCGCCATCGAGCTGCTGATGCCGCTGATCCAGCCGGCCGAGCTGTGGCAGGAGACCGGCCGCTGGGACAAGATGGGCGCCGAGTTGCTGCGCATCAAGGATCGCCACGGCCGCGAGTTCGCCTTCCAGCCGACCGCCGAGGAAGTCATCACCGATGTTGTTCGTTCGGAAATTAAATCATACCGTCAACTTCCGTTGAATTTTTACCACATCCAGACCAAGTTCCGCGACGAGCGCCGTCCGCGCTTCGGCCTGATGCGCGGGCGCGAGTTCACGATGAAGGACGCCTACTCGTTCGACCGCGACCTGGCCGGCATGCAAGCCTCGTACCAGATCATGTATGACGCCTACGTGCGCATCTTCAACCGCTTCGGCCTGAAGTTCCGCGCGGTGGCGGCCGACAACGGCGCCATCGGCGGCACCGGTTCGCACGAATTCCACGTCATCGCCAGCACCGGCGAGGACGCCGTCGTCTACTGCCCGACGTCGGACTACGCGGCCAACATGGAGGCGGCCGAGGCGCTGCCGCTGAACGCCACCCGTCCGGCCGCCGCCCAGCCGCTGACCAAGGTCGCCACGCCGGACGCCACCAAGTGCGAGCTGGTGGCCGAGCAGCTCAAGCTGCCGCTGGCGCACACCGTCAAGACCCTGGCGCTGACCGTCGAGACCGAAAAAGACGGCAAGACGGCTAAACAGTATTTCATGTTGCTGCTGCGCGGCGACCATGAGCTCAACGAAGTCAAGCTGGGCAAGGTGGCCGGCCTGGCCGCGCACCGCTTCTCGACCGAGGCGGAAATCCTGGAAGTGTACGGCTGCGTGCCGGGCTACCTGGGCCCGGTCGGCACCAAGGCCCCGGTCACCGTGGTGGCCGACCGCACCGTCGCCAACATGGCCGACTTCGTCTGCGGCGCCAACGACGCCGGCTTCCACTACACCGGCGCCAACTGGGGCCGCGACATTCCCGAGCCTGTAGTCTGCGACTTGCGCAACGTGGTCGAAGGCGATGCGTCGCCGGACGGCAAGGGCGT
>DATMSN010000823.1:0-6302 GCA_035565375.1 Duganella sp.
GCGACGATGTCGGCGCCGGCGCCGGCCAGCGCGATCGCGATCGCCTGGCCCAGACCGGTATTGGCGCCGGTGACGAGCGCGGTGCGGCCGGACAAATTAAACAGTTCAGACATGGATCATCCTTATTTGAGCTGGCAGATATCGAGCACGTTCATGTCGGTGTAGTCGAGGTTCTCGCCGCCCATGGCCCAGATGAAGGCGTAGTTGGCCGTGCCCGAACCCATGTGGATCGACCACGGAGGCGAGACGACGGCCTCTTCGTTGGCGACGATGATGTGGCGCGCCGAATCCGGCTCCCCCATGAAGTGGAAGATGCGCTGCTGCTCGTCGAGGTTGAAGTAGAAATAGACTTCGGAGCGGCGCTCGTGCAAATGCGGCGGCATCGTGTTCCAGACGCTGCCGGTCTTCAGTATCGTCAGGCCCAGCAGCAGCTGCGCCGACTTGCACACGCCGGGGATGACATATTGGTAGATGGTGCGGGCGTTCGACGTTTCGGCGCTGCCGCGCTCGAGCGGAACGGCCTGGGCGTGGGTGATCTTGGTCAGTTCGTGGCGGGCGTGGGCCGGCGTCGAGGCCAGGTAGAAGCGCGCCGGATTGGCCGCGTCGACCGATTCGAAGCGGACGTCGTCGCTGCCCATCGGAATGTACAGGCCGTCGAGCGGCGCCATGTCGAACACCTGGCCGTCGACGGTGACGCGGCCGGCGCCGCCGGCGACGTTGATCACGCCCAGCTCGCGGCCCGACAGGAAGGGCTGGCCGAGCGCGGAGACCGGCTCCGTGTGCGTCGGCAGCCTGAGCACCCCGGCGACGGGCGCGGCGCCGCCGATCACGAAACGCTCGTGATGGCAGTAATTGAGCTTGATCCGGTCGGCAACGAACAGGTTGCTGATTAAATAGCGCCCGCGCAGCTGTTCATTGCTAACTTGCGTCATCATGTCTGGATGTGTGGCGTGAAATATTTTTTCGTACATCTGAGTCTCCTGGAAATGAATTCTACTGATATCTGTTATCGATAACAAGTATAATGGCATACTCGTCTGAAAAGCAACGCACAGCAAGCCGGGGATCGCTTTTTGCGGTCCTGCCAAATCAACTTGATGAGTAATTCGTTAGGAGGGTCCGTTGAAAAGCGCAGTCGCCATGTTGTTCAAGTTGTCCATCGCGCTGTGCGCCGCCTCGGCCGCCGCGCAGCCGCCGTCCGGCCAACCCTGGGTCGCCGACCTGGGCGACGGCCGCTATCAAAATCCCATCCTGTACGCCGACTATTCCGACCCGGACGCGATCCGCGTGGGCCGGATGTTCTATATGACGTCGTCCAGCTTCGGCAACGCGCCCGGGCTGCCGCTGCTGCAATCGTCCGACATGGTCAACTGGGATCTGGTCGGCCACGCCTTGCCCAGGCTGGTGCCGGAGGAGGTGTTCGCCAAACCGCAGCCGGGCAAGGGTGTGTGGGCGCCGGCGCTGCGCCATCACGCCGGCAAATTCTGGATTTTCTATCCCGACCCGGATTTCGGCGTGTATGTGATGACGGCCGAGAACTTCGCCGGTCCGTGGAGCGCGCCGCATCTGCTGCTGGCGGGCAAAGGCATCATCGACCCGGCGCCGCTGTGGGACGACGACGGCAAGGCGTGGCTGGTGCACGGCTGGGCCAAGAGCCGCTCCGGCATCAACAACATCCTGACCTTGCGCGCCATGGACGCGGATGCCCGCAAACTGCTCGACGAGCGCGGCAGGGACATCATCAACGGCGATAAATTGCCGGGCTATCACACGGTCGAAGGACCCAAGCTATATAAGAAGGACGGCTATTACTACATCTTCGCGCCGGCCGGGGGCGTCGAGCATGGCTGGCAGTCGGTGTTCCGGTCCCACAGTATCGAGGGGCCGTACGAGGATAAGATCGTAATGGCGCAGGGCACGTCCGCCATCAACGGACCGCACCAGGGCGCTTGGGTCGATGGCGTGGACGGGCGCGACTGGTTTTATCATTTCCAGGACAAGGGGGCGTATGGACGCGTGGTGCACCTGCAGCCGATGCGCTGGCGCGACGGCTGGCCGGTGATCGGCGAGGACAAGAACGGCGCCGGCGTCGGCGAGCCGGTGTCGTCCTTTGCTAAGCCGGCCGGCCAGGATCGCGGCATGCTGGCGCCGCCGACCGGGGACGAGTTCGGCAGCGGCCGGCTCGGCTTGCAGTGGCAGTGGAACGCCAATCCGGCGCTGAATGCCGATGGCGGCTGGTTCTCGCTGAAGGCGCGCCCGGGGTTCCTGCGTCTGCAAGCGCAGGCCGCGGCGGAGGCGGGCAGCGTGCGCGAGGTGCCGTCGGTGCTGACGCAGAAGTTCCCGGCGCCCGTGTTCACCGTCGACACCAGGATCGAGGCGCGCGGCGCCGATCTTCAGCGGGGCGGGTTGCTGGTGTTGGGCATCCGCTATGCGTGGCTGGGTTTGCGCCAGAGCGATGGTGTGACGCGGCTGGTGCTGTCCACCTGCGAGGAGCCGGCGTTGACCTGCCAGGAGCGCATCGAACCGTTGCGCGCCGTGGGCCGCGAGCCGGTGTATCTGCGCGCGGAGGTTGGTGAGGGCGCGGTGGTGAAGTTTTCGTATAGCCTGGACGGGAAGCTGTTCACGCCGGCGGGCAAGCCGTTCCAGGCGACTGTGGGGAGGTGGGTGGGCGCGCAGGTTGGCCTGGTCAGCACGCATTGGCCGGCGGCCGGCAAGAAGCCAGCGTATATCGACGTCGATTATTTCCGCGTCTCACGCTGACACGTGTTCCACGTAGGGCGGATTAGGCGGAACGCCGTAATCGGCCATGCGTGAGCCGACGTGACGCATGCATGGCCGATTACGCTGCGCTAATCCGCCCTACGTGTTTTCGTGGTGAAGTCGGCAGTTGAGGTCGTGGTTGACACCGGGATGTGATAGCATCCGTAGCACCAAGGTTATCGATAACATGAATAAAATAATTCAGGAGACTAGCGTGTTCAAAAAGATACTAACGGCGGCCGCCTTGCTGTGGTGTGCGTCGTCCTCGGCGCAGGTGCAGGTGTTCCCGTTCCCGGAACCGATACGGTACTCGCATCACAGCGACGATTTCACGGTGCGGGTGCGTACGCCGGGCGGCGTCTGGCAGGATTTGTACGAATACAAGGTCAAGGTCGATCTGGATACGCAAAGCGAAGCGTCGATGGTCTACTTCAATTTCGACGGCCCGGTGGAAGTGGCGGTGCAAAAGAACAACGGCCGCTTTTCGAGCGTCGCGATCCGTCCCGACGCCAAGGGCATCAAACCGGTCGTCAAGGGGCGCACCGCCTTCTTCACGCTGAACCGTCCCGCCAACCTGAGCATCGAATTCGACGACGACCGCCTGCACAACCTGCACCTGTTCACGCACGCGATCCGCAAGGACATGCCCAAGCCGCCGGCGCTTAAGCCCAACGAGGCGATAGTCAAAGGCGAGACGCCGGACTTCACCCAACCGGTGGTCTACTTCGGTCCCGGCGTGCATGATGGCGAGTTCAACGTGCGCTCCAATTCCACCGTGTATATCGACGGTTCGGCGATGCTCAAGCGCCCGCTGATCATCAACGGCGTGCAAAACGTCAAGGTCATCAGCGATGGCCTGTTCGACGGCGTCGACATGCTGACGATCAAGGATTCAAAGAACGTGGTGATCGACGGCCCGATCTTCTTCAACCAGCCGCATGGCACGATGCGCTGCGTCACGTCGCAGGATATCGAGGAGCGCAACATCCGCACCATCGGCGGCGGCAAGTGGTCGGACGGGCTGGGGCACTTCGCGTGCGAGCGCGTGACGGTGGCCGACAGCTTCATCCGCACCTCCGACGATTGCGTCACGCTATATAACCACCGCTGGGATATCTGGGGCAACACGCGCGACATCGTCGTCAAGGACACGACGTTGTGGGCCGACATCGCGCACGCGGTCATGATCGGCATCCACGGCAACACCCCGTCGCCGGCGCACCCGCAGCCGGAGGTGCTTGAGCGCATCCGTTTCAGCAACATCGATATCCTCGACCATGACGAGGACGACCCCGAGTACGAGGGCGCGATCGGCATCATGGCGGCCGACGACAATCTGGTGCGGGATGTGGTGTTCGAGGACATCCGGGTCGAGCGGATCGAGGAGGGCAAGTTGTTCAACCTGCACATCGCCTTCACGCCCAAGTACAACACCAGTCCGGGACGGGGCATAGAGAACGTCACGTTGCGCAACATCCATTTCACCGGCGACGGCTCGCCGAGCGCGGCGACGATCTACGGGTATGACGAGGCGCGCAAGGTCAAAAACATCACGCTCGACAACGTGACGGTCGGCGGCCGCAAGATCAAGGGCGCCGAGCCGAACGTGCTCGACATCGGCAAGTTCGTCGAGGGCGTAGCCTATAAGTAAGCGATCTACGCCACAGGACAACAAAAGCACCCAGGAAACACGTAGGGCGGATTAGCGCAGCGTAATCCGCCATGCATGCACCGCCCGCGACGCAGGCGGACGCATGTCCCCGTCTAGCCGGCCAACTACCATCTTAAATGATGATATCGCTCTTCGGCGCCGCCGCTTTCGCTTCCAATTCCGCCAAACGCGTCTCCAGCGTCTCCAGTTTCGCGCGGGTTTTCGCTAAAACTTGCGTTTGAACATCAAATTCCTCGCGCGTCACCAGATCCAGCTTGGAGAAGCCCTGCGTCATCATGGACTTGACGTTCTTCTCAATGTCCTTTGCTGGTGAGTTTTCGATGGCCTGGCTGATCTTGTTCTGCAGGTCGTTAAAAAAAGTGTTCATATCCATAATATTCCTTGATCTGGTGGGGTTATGGATGCACCATAAAAGTGCATCCGAGCGTCATCGTGGTGCAATGCCAAAGACTTCCGGGTCCGACACTTCCAAATTCTCACTTTTGTCCGAGTGCGTACGTTGTCGTGGTTGATACGGCAGCTATCTACCGAGCAACATTAGCTGGCACGCATTCTGCTAAAGAAGTAAATGAATGCCGCTCAGTGCCTCGCGTCATAAGGATTTTACCCGCAACCGTATTCTACGTATCTGTGACTAAGTTCAATAACTACAAGGACAAAATTATGAAGAGCATGAACCTGACCCTGATCGCAGCATTGACCCTGGCATTCGCCTCCATGAGCGCCTCGGTGGCGCAGGCCCAGGACGCGGCCGCCACCGCCGCGCCCGTGCCGGACAACCAAATCAGCTACAACGTCGCACTGACCAGCGACTACCGCTATCGCGGCATCTCGCAGAGCCGTCTGAAACCGGCGCTGCAGGGCGGCGTGGACTATGTGAACAATCCGACCGGCCTGTATGTCGGTACCTGGGCCTCCAGCATCAAGTGGATCAAGGACGGTGGCGGCGATGACAACGTTGAAGTCGATATCTACGGCGGCAAGCGCGGCGAGATCACCAAGGATGTCACCTATGACGTCGGTGGCCTGTATTACCTCTACCCGTCGAACGGCCTGACGCCGAGCGCCAACACCTTCGAGCTGTACGCGCAGATCGGCACCGGCCCGTTCTCGCTCAAGTATTCGCACTCGACCACCAACCTGTTCGGCTTTGCCGACAGCAAAAACAGCGGCTACGTCGACGCCCAGTACAACCAGGACGTCTACGACGGCTACACCCTGAACCTGCACGCCGGCCACCAGAAGGTCAAGAACAACAGCGCGTCCAGCTACAGCGATTACAAAGTGGGCGTCACCAAAGATTTCGGCGTGGCGACGGTGGCATTGGCGGCGGTCTTCACCAATACCGACGCTTACGTCGGACGCGGTAAGAACCTCGGCAAAACCGGGGCTGTGCTTACTATTTCCAAAACCTTCTAAGCGAGGCCAGCATGAAAATGATTACCGCGATTATCAAGCCGTTCAAGCTCGACGAGGTCCGCGAGGCCTTATCGGCGATCAACGTGCAAGGTATCACCGTGACCGAAGTCAAGGGCTTCGGCCGTCAGAAAGGCCACACCGAGCTGTACCGCGGCGCGGAGTATGTGGTGGACTTCCTGCCGAAGACCAAGATCGAGGCGGCGGTGGACGACGCCATCGTCGAACAGGCGATCGAAGCGATCGAAGGCGCTGCGCGCACCGGCAAGATCGGCGACGGCAAGATCTTTGTGTACAACCTGGAACAGGTGATCCGTATTCGTACCGGTGAAACCGGCCACGAAGCTCTTTAAGGGGAAGATTGATGAAGAAAACTATAACAACATTGCTCGCTGGGGTTTCCATCCTGTTCGCACTCGCCGCGCCGGTCCACGCCCAGGAGGCCAAACCGGCT
>DATMSN010000824.1:0-6703 GCA_035565375.1 Duganella sp.
GGCCGGCCAGCGCGGCGCGCGACAGCGCCAGCGCGTCATTGACCGCGTCGTCGTGGCCGCCTTGCAACGCCTGCTTCAATACCCGCAGCTCGTCCAGCTTTTCGGTGGCGAAGGCCAGCCAGGATTTGATGTCGCCGTCGAGCGCGTTTTCGGCGGCCAGCGTGAACGGCGCGTGCAGCAGCGAGCACGACGACGACAGCCACAGCTTGCCGCCGCGCTTGTCGACGATGGGCGCCAAGGCGGCCAGCGCCGCGTCCAGATCGGTGCGCCAGATGTTGCGGCCGTCGACGATGCCGACCGACAGCACCTTGTGCACCGGCAGCCAGTCGGCGATGCTGGTCAGCTCGTGCGCCGCGCGCACGCCGTCCACGTGCAACCCGGCCACGGGCAGGCGGCAGGCCAGGCTCAGGTTTTCCTCCAGCGGCGAGAAATAGGTCGCCAGCAGCAGCGGCACGCCGACCTGGTTCAGCTGCCAGTAGGCGTTTTCAAACGCGCCGCGCCACGCCGCCGGCAGATCCAGCCCGAGGATGGGTTCGTCGATCTGCACCCATTGCACGCCTTGCGCCTTCAGCCGGTCCAGCGTGGCGCCGTAGACGGGCAGCAGCTTGTCGAGCAGGTCGAGGCGGGAGAATCCGGCGGCGGTTTTTTCCTTGCCCAGCCACAGGAAGCTCAGCGGTCCGAGCAGCACCGCCTTGACCGCGTGGCCGAGCGCCTGCGCCTCCGCGACCTCGTCGAACAGGCGTTCGCAGGCCAGCGAGAACGCGGTGTCCGGCGTGAACTCCGGCACCAGGTAGTGGTAGTTGGTGTCGAACCACTTGGTCATTTCCAGCGCGGCCGAGGCGTGCACGCCGTCGTCGTGCCCGCATTCCGGGCCGCAGTCATGATGGTCGTTGCGGCCGTCGCCGCGTGCCATGGCGAAATAGCGGCTCAGCTGCGATTGCCGGGGATCGAAGCCGTAGCGCGCGGGTTCGCAGCCCAATAGCTGCACATGGTTGGCGACGTGGTCGTAGAAGGCGAAGTCGCCGACGCTGACCAAGTCCAGCCCGGCGCTTGCCTGCAACGCCCAGTGGCGGGCGCGCAGCTCGCGGCCCACGGCCTCCAGTTGCGCTTCCGGCAGGTCGCCGCGCCAGTGCGCCTCGAGCGCGAATTTCAATTCCCGCGCCGCGCCGATGCGTGGAAAGCCCGGAATGTGGGTCTGTATGTGGCTCGCGCCCGCTTTATTCGATGGTGTCATGATCAGTGTCATCCGCATTTAATATTGATGCGATAAAGTTTGCGGCATTCCGGTCTATAATCAAAACGAAAGATTTTGCAGTTTCACATGAAAATTTTTAATAGACCATGCTAGAGATACGCCATTTACGCACCTTGAGCGCGCTGCGGTCGGCAGGCAGCCTGGTGCGCGCCGCCCAACTGCTCAACCTGACCCAGTCGGCGTTGTCGCACCAAATCAAGTTACTGGAAGATCGCTACGGCGGGCCGCTTTTTGAGCGAAAATCCGTGCCGATCGGCTTTACCGCCACCGGCGCCCGGCTGCTCAAGCTGGCCGATATGCTGCTGCCCGAGATCGAGGCGGCCGAGCGCGAGGTGGCCCGTTTGACGCAGGGCGACACCGGCCAGCTGCGCGTCGCCCTCGAATGCCACACCTGTTTCGACTGGCTGATGCCGGTCATGGACGAGTTCCGCAAACGCTGGCCGGACGTGGAAATCGACCTGGTATCCGGTTTCCACAGCGAGCCGGCCGAGCTGCTGCGCAGCGGCGCCGCCGACCTGGTCATCGGCTCGCCGTACGGCCCGGATTTCGTCACGTTTCCGCTGTTCCGGTATGAAATCCTGGTCGTCATGGCGCAAAAGCACCGGCTGGCGATGCAGCGCCGCCTGCATCCGGCCGACTTCGAAGGCGAGACCCTGATCACCTATCCGGTGCCGGAAGCCCGCATCGACCTGATCCGCGAAGTGCTGCAACCGGCCGGCGTCCACGTCGCGCGCCGCACCGCCGAGCTGACCGTGGCTGTGTTGCAACTGGTCGCCAGCCGCCGCGGCATCGCCGCCCTGCCCAACTGGGCCATCAAGAACTACGTCGACTACGACTACGTCATCGCCAAGCCGGTCGGCGACCACGGCCTGTGGAGCGACCTGTTCGTCTCGGTGCCGGAGTCGCAAAAGCAGAAGGCCTACGTGCTCGATTTCGTCAAAGTGATACGCGAGCAGTGCGCCGCCACGCTCGACGGTATCAGATTATTGTCGTGACAAATAATTATTGTTTCTTCAGAATGTATTGAGGCTGGTCGAATCCAAAGATTGACCCAAATCAAAGTGTCGCCAAATGCGGGCGCTTACGATTGGGTCCGCGACATGCCCAGCCGCTGGCACGGATGCTGCTAGAGAAATACTGGACATTCCTCGCGGCGACGCACAATCGAAACCCCCCACGGCCTGGCCGTCGTAGGCGTATTATCGACACCGCGTAGTCGCTCAATGTTGTTGCTAAACTAAGCCGGCCATGGCCGGCGTATTGGAGAGTCATATGGATGATGTAGTTATCGTGGCCGCTGGCCGTACCGGTGTCGGCAAATTCGGCGGCAGCCTCGCCAAGATCCCGGCGTCGGACCTCGGCGCGCACGTGATCAAGGGCCTGCTGGCCAAGACCGGCATCGATCCAAGCCAGATCAGCGAAGCGATCCTGGGGCAGGTGCTGACCGCCGGCGTCGGCCAGAACCCGGCCCGCCAGGCCGTCATCAAGTCCGGCCTGCCGAATTCCATTCCCGGCTTCACCATCAACCATGTGTGCGGCAGCGGTTTGAAAGCCACCCACCTGGCGGCGCAGGCGATTAAATGTGGCGACGCACAAATCGTCATCGCCGGCGGCCAGGAAAACATGAGCGCGTCGCCGCACGCGATGCCCGGTTCGCGCGACGGCTTCCGCATGGGCGAGATCAAGATGGTCGACACCATGATCGTCGACGGCCTGTGGGACGCCTTCAACCAGTACCACATGGGCATCACCGCCGAGAACGTCGCGAAAAAACACGACATCTCGCGCGCCGAGCAGGACGAGTTCGCGCTGCAATCGCAGTTGAAGGCGGAAGCGGCGCAAAAGGAAGGCAAGTTCAAGGACGAGATCCTGCCGCTGGAGATCGCCAATAAAAAAGGCACCACCGTCTTCGACAGCGACGAGTACATCAAGCCCGGCTCGACCCTCGAAGGCCTGTCCGGCCTGCGTCCGGCGTTCAACAAGGAAGGCAGCGTCACCGCCGGCAACGCCTCCGGCCTGAACGACGGCGCCGCCGCCGTCATCATGATGTCGGCCACCAAGGCCAAGGAACTGGGCCTGACCGTGCTGGCCAAGGTCAAGGCCTACGCCTCGTCCGGCCTGGACCCGGCCCTGATGGGCATGGGCCCGGTCTCGGCCAGCCGCCTGTGCCTGAAAAAGGCCGGCTGGACCCCGGACGACCTGGACCTGATGGAAATCAACGAAGCGTTCGCCGCGCAGGCCGTCGCCGTCAACAAGGAAATGGGCTGGGACACCAGCAAGATCAACGTCAACGGCGGCGCCATCGCCATCGGCCACCCGATCGGCGCCTCCGGCGCCCGCATCCTGGTCACGCTGATCCACGAAATGATACGCCGCGACGCCAAGAAAGGCCTGGCCTCGCTGTGCATCGGCGGCGGCATGGGCGTGGCGCTGGCGATCGAGCGTCCGTAACAGAAAAAATCACGCCGCCTCCGCGGTCGCGGGGCGGCCCGCGAACTTTGGTGTCAGCGAAGTTTGGTATCAACTAAGAAGAGGGGACAATTATGGCAAGAGTTGCATTGGTAACCGGCGGTATGGGCGGCCTGGGCGAAGCGGTGTGTTTCAAACTGGCTGCGCTGGGCTATAACGTGGTGACGACGTATTCCCCTGGCAATCCCAAGGTCGAGCAATGGCTCGCCACGACCCGCGACCAGGGTTTCAATTTCCGCGCCTATCCGTGCGACGTGGCGGATTACGACTCGGCCCAGGCCTGCGTGGCCGCCATCGAAAAGGACATCGGCCCGATCGATGTGCTGGTCAACAACGCCGGTATCACCCGCGACATGACGTTCAAGAAGATGGACAAGCCGAACTGGGACGCCGTCATGGCCACCAATCTCGACTCCGTGTTCAACATGACCAAGCCGGTGTGCGACGGCATGGTCGATCGCGGCTGGGGCCGTATCATCAACATCTCGTCGGTCAACGGCCAGAAGGGCGCCTTCGGCCAGACCAACTACTCGGCGGCCAAGGCCGGCATGCACGGCTTCACCAAGGCGCTGGCGCTGGAAGTGGCGCGCAAGGGCGTGACCGTCAACACCATCTCGCCGGGCTACATCGGCACCAAGATGGTCATGGAGATTCCGCAGGAAGTGCTCGACACCAAGATCATTCCGCAGATTCCGATGGCGCGCCTGGGCAAGCCGGAGGAAGTGGCCGGCCTGGTGGCCTACCTGTCGTCGGACGAGGCGGCTTTCGTCACCGGCGCCAACATCGCCATCAACGGCGGCCAGCACATGTCCTAAGCTAACGCCGCGACGTGACGCGGCAAGCTTGCCGCCACGGCAATCGAAGCCGGGATCGTTCGCGATCCCGGCTTTTTTTTCGTACAATCAGCTATCGATGCCCAAAGGATAGCCATGTTCGACCCGACCTCGCCCCTGTTCCCGCCCATCCTGCCGACCCGGCACGGCATGCTGGCGGTCGACGACCTGCACACCATCTACTGGGAGGAGGTCGGCAATCCGGACGGCATTCCCGTCATTTTCCTGCATGGCGGGCCGGGCGCCGGCCTGTCGCCGCAGCACCGCCGCTTCTTCGACCCGGAACAGTACCGCGTGATCCTGTTCGACCAGCGCGGCGCCGGCAAGTCGCTGCCGCTGGGCGAGTGCCGCAACAACACCACCCAGCTGCTGATCGACGACATCGAACGCCTGCGCGCGCTGTGCGGCATCGAGCAGTGGCTGGTGTTCGGCGGCTCGTGGGGTTCGACCCTGGCGCTGGCGTACGGCCAGGCCCACCCCGGGCGCTGCCTCGGCTTCGTGCTGCGCGGGATCTTCCTGTGCACGCAGGCCGAAATCGACTGGTTCCTGCACGGCGCGCAGTGGTTCCATCCGGAGGTGTACGCGGAATTCGTCGCTCCGATCCCGGTGGCGGAGCGCGGCCACCTGCTCAAGGCCTATGTCGACCGCATCATGAGCGACGATCCCGCCGTCCACCTGCCGGCGGTGCGCGCGTGGAGCCGTTTCGAGGGGCGCCGCGTGTTCCTGCTGCCGCAGCCGGAGGACCCGCCGTCGGACACGCTCGACCTGGGCGTGGGCCGGCTCGAATCGCACTACATGGCCAACCTGGGCTTCTTCGGCGAGGACCAGCTGATCCGCGACATCGGCCGCATCGCCCACCTGCCGGCGGTGATCGTGCAGGGCCGCTACGACGTGATCTGCCCGCCGTTGTCGGCCTGGCGCCTGCAGCAGGCGTGGCCCGGCGCCGTGATGCACGTGATTCCGGACGCCGGCCACGGCGCGATGGAAAAGGGCATCGCGCGCGCGCTGGTCGGCGCGACCGAACAGTTCAAGCGTGGCCGCGCGTTCGCATAAAGGACGCACGTTCGGCCGCGAATCGGCCCGTGCGTGCTCCGGGCTGCTACACTATGGCTTGAGTAGCAAGATCGACAGCCCAGAGAGGCCAGCATTAAACCCAGCTTATATGCAATCATGAATATTCAGATCGGCGATATCGGCCACATTATCCAGCTGGCCATCGCGCCGGTGTTCCTGTTGACGGGGGTGTGCACCAACCTGATGGTGCTGACCAACCGGCTGGCGCGCATCATCGACCGCTCGCGGGTGCTGGAGGACCGGCTCGACATCGGCTACAGCGACGTCTATCTCAACGAACTCGATGTGCTGTATCGAAGATCGCACCTGATCAACGCCTCGATCACCTTGTCGACCGCCTGCGGCCTGCTGATTTGCCTGGTCATCGCGATGCTGTTTTTGGGCGACATCACCAACATGCCGCTCGACAAATACATCGCCGGCATGTTCGTGGTGGCGATGGGGGCGCTGATCGGCAGCTTCTGCTACCTGCTGCGCGAGATCTTCATCGCCTCGGCGGCGATGCGCTCGCACCGCCACGTGCGCCGCGCGCCGGTAAAATAACTTGTAAAGAATAAGAGTACCAACATGCACGACTACCAACGCCCTCCGACCCTGCACCGCTACGGCGTGCGCGAAGACCTGGAACTGGCGCTGACCCAGGGCCAGTTCATCCTCCGTCCGGCCTCCAACTGCCTGACATTGAGCTTCTCGCAGGTGTGGGACCGCAAGCTGTTCGAGCTGTTCTCGTCCGACGCCTGCCTGATCATCCACAACACCGAGGAATTCGGCGAACGGCTGCACCGCGCGGTGCAGCGCACGCTGCCCAGCTGGGCGGGCATCGACGGCGCCGTCGAATACGGCACCCGCGCCGCCCTGGGCGCGGCCTTCACCAAGACGGCGGCCGAGGCGCAGGAGCAGGAGTGGCAGTTCGCCTGGCGCTCGATGCAGAGCAAACTGAGTCTGAACCCGGTGCTGGTGAAAATCGGCAGCCTGGAGAACTTCGCCGAGCTGCGCTCGCGCGACGCCTATCTGGCCTGACCGGCCGGAGGGTTTGGCGCTGGCTGCTGCTGCGGTGGCGCCACCTGGACCG
>DATMSN010000825.1:0-2203 GCA_035565375.1 Duganella sp.
CCTTCGGCTTGCGCCAGTAGTCGGCGTTGGCGACGCGGGCCACCACGCAGGCGTCGCACTGGATCACCCCGCGCACGCGTTCCAGCACCCGCGACGGCGAGGCCAGGTTTTCCAGCGTGGCGTCGAAGATCCAGCAGTCGGCCCATTCCAGGTGCTTGTAGAAGGCGTCGCCGGCGGTGTCGAGGTCGGCCTGGTGGACGCGGTCGGCGTATTCGCGCGCCTGTTGCGCCAAGGTCAGGTCGGCGTCGACCGCCAGGAACGACGACGCCGGATAGGTGGCGCGGTAGTGGCGCGCCAGCGCGCCGTCGGTGGCGCCGGCTTGCACCAGCAGGCGGGCGTTGGGTGGCAGCAGCGCGATGAACGGCGCCACGTAGGCGTCGGACTGCGGCTGCACCGCTTGCGTGGACGCGGACATGGCGCTTAGAAGTTCACGCCGAAGAACGCTTCCAGTTTCTCGATCGCGAAGTCCAGCATTTCGCGCGTCAGGCCCGGATAGACGCCGATCCAGAAGGTGTCGTTCATCACGCGGTCGGTGTTGGCCAGCTCGCCCGAGACGCGGTAGTTGCGGCCGACCATGTACGGCTGGCGCGTCAGGTTGCCGGCGAACAGCAGGCGGGTGCCGATCTTGTGCTGGTCCAGATAGGTCAGCAGGTCGACGCGCGAGACGTTCGCCTCCGGCTTGAGCGTCATCGGGAAGCCGAACCACGACGGGTCCGAATGCTCGGTCGCCTCGGGCAGGATCAGGAAGTCGGCGCACGATTGCAGGCGCTCCTTCAGGTACGCGAAGTTGTCCTTGCGGGCCTGGATGAAGCCGGCCGCGCGGTCGATCTGCGCCAGGCCGCAGGCGGCCTGCATGTCGGTGATCTTGAGGTTGTAGCCCAGGTGGCTGTAGGTGTACTTGTGGTCATAGCCTTCCGGCAGCGTGCCCAGTTTCCAGCAAAAGCGCTTGCCGCAGGTGTTGTCCTTGCCCGGCGGGCAGTAGCAATCGCGGCCCCAGTCGCGGAACGACTCGGCGATCATTTTCAGTTCCGGGTTGTTGGTGAAGACGGCGCCGCCTTCGCCCATCGTGATGTGGTGGGCCGGGTAGAACGACATCGTGCCGATGTCGCCGAAGGTGCCGACCATCTTGCCGTGGTAGGTCGAGCCGAGGGCGTCGCAGCAGTCTTCGATCAGCCACAGATTGTACTTTTTGCACAGCGCGCAGATGACATCGAGGTTGTACGGATTGCCCAGCGTGTGCGCCAGCATGATGGCCTTGGTCTTCGGCGAGATCGCCGCTTCCAGCTTGGTGACATCGATGTTGTAGGTGCCCAGGTCGACGTCGACGAACACCGGCACCGCGCCGAATTGCAGGATCGGGTTGACGGTGGTGGGGAAGCCGGCGGCCACGCCGATCACCTCGTCGCCCGGCTGGATCGCGCGCGCTCCGAGCTTGGGCGAGGTCAGCGTGTTGAACGCGACCAGGTTGGCCGACGAGCCGGAATTGACGGTGATCAGGAAGTTCACGCCGATCATCTTGGCCAGCCTGGCCTCGAACTGGTCGTTGAAACGGCCGGTGGTCAGCCAGGCGTCGAGCGAGGCTTCGACCATCAATTCCATCTCGGGCGCGCCGACCACCTTGCCGGCCGGCGGAATCACCGTCACGCCGGGTTCGAAGGGTTTCGGCACGCTGGCCAGCGCGCCGTACTGGGCGACCAGCTTGATGATTTGTTCGCGCAGTTGTTCTTTGTTTGGTGTGGCTTGGACTTCACTCATGATTGCTGCCTTGGATGGATGCGGTGTTTTGATAGGTGGCGATTTGTGACAACGTCAGCGCGCGCATGTCGGCGCCGGCCGCATGCGCCTGGTGCCAGGCGACGATCATGTCGATGGTGTGGCCCAGGTGCCAGCGCGGCTGCCATTGCAGGCGGCCGCGGGCCTTGGAACAATCGAGCTTGAGGTAGTGCGCCTCGTGCGGCTGCGGCGCCCGGTCCAGCTCCCAGCTGGCGCCGTCGCCCCAGCTCTCGCACAGGCGCGAGATGATCCATTCGACCGGCCGGGCGTCGATGTCGTGCGGGCCGAAATTGAAGCCCTCGGCGTAGGCCGCGCCATGCTCGTACAAACGCTCGGCCAGGGCCAGGTAGCCCGACAGCGGTTCGAGCACGTGCTGCCACGGCCGGATCGCGTGCGGGCTGCGGATGCGCACCGGCCGGCCGGCGGCGAT
>DATMSN010000826.1:0-27331 GCA_035565375.1 Duganella sp.
CCGGCCAGACCGCCGATCAAGCCGCCGAGGATGGCTCCGCCGACGCCGCGTTGTGGCGGCGGCTGCTGGACCTGGACGTATTCGGTGCGGCATTCCTGACGCGGGCGGTTGATTTGTTCCACTTGCGGGGTGACACGCACCACCCGGCCGGAATCCTCGAAATCGGCAGCCTGGGCGAAAGGCAGGGCGCTCACGCAAAGTACGGATGCGATCAATTTGGCTTGCAAGTTCATTTGGTACCTCGTTCTCAGTCAGGGGTGTCTTATCAGGGATTCTGATATTGCATGGTTCCTATGGTATTCCCGTTGGCGGGGCAGGAACAGTGGCTAAGCGGTATCTGTGGCAACAAATTGTAACAACGACCAAGCCCGCCCGAATCGGCCGGGAGCGGTTTCGGGCCTGAATTGTGCGGATTTAGTGCCAAAACCCCTGATAACTGTTCTGTTTTTAACAAATATTGCGCGGGCAATCACATTCGTGTTGATCTGGAAGGAACAACACGTTACCCTAATATGCGTATGGGATTCGAGAAAGATGTTGAATCAGCCACGGCAAGCTTAGACCAGCGGGCCGTGTTAAGTGGACAGGTGCTCAAATTATTTACTCATTAATCAACAAGTTAGGCACTCACGACAGCAAAGTGGACACACCGTACATACCAGGTCAAATGGGGGAAAACGAGACTCTGCTGATGACCGTGCCGCCCAACCTCGTGCAGTCGATCCGCGCCTTCCGCGTCGTCGAGTTGCAGGAGGAGGCGGCCCGCCTGGGGCACCACTTCCTGTACGCGCACTGCAATGCCGGCGCGACCAAGCAGCAGGTGCTGGGCATCATCGCGGAATCTTTTCTGTTTCCTAAAGGTATAGGCAAGAATTTTGACGGCCTGCGCGAGACGCTGACCGACACCATGTTCAAGGCCGGCAAGCAGGAAGGTTTCCTGGTGGTGCTGGAACAATTGCCCAATACCCAGAAATTTGACAAGGAAGCGCGGGAAACCCTATTGGACGTCTTCCGCGACGCTGCCGACTATTGGGCCGAAAAGAAAGTTCCGTTCCGGGTGTTTTACTCCTTCGAGTAAGCCGGGATCCCCCTCCGCGCGCCGCTTCCGCGATGGAGCGGACGTATGCTGCGTCGCAGCATTTCTCGGCATTTTCTGGCCCGGTCCGTGTGGACAAGGTACAATGTCGGCCTATGAAAAACATCGTCATCCTTATTTCGGGTCGCGGCAGCAACATGGAAGCGATAGTCCGCGCGGCGCAAGCCGAGCGCTGGCCCGCCCGTATTGCCGCCGTCATCAGCAACCGCGCCGACGCCTCCGGGCTGGCGTTCGCCGCTGAACACGGAATCGAGACGGCTGTTGTTGCCAATAAAGACTATGCCAGCCGCGCCGAGTTCGACGCTGCTTTGCAGACCGTGATCGACGCCTTCGCGCCCGATCTGGTGGTGCTGGCCGGTTTCATGCGGATTTTGACGGAGCCTTTTGTCGCGCATTACGCCGGCCGCATGCTCAACATCCATCCATCGCTGCTGCCGCTGTTCCCCGGCCTGGCGACGCATGCGCAGGCGCTGGCCGCCGGCGTGGCCGAGCATGGCGCGACGGTGCATTTCGTCACGGCCGAACTCGATCACGGGCCGATGGTGGCGCAGGCCGCCGTGCCCGTGCTGCCCGGCGACACGGTCGAAACCTTGTCGGCGCGCGTGCTGCAACAAGAGCACGTGATTTATCCGCGCGCGGTACGCTGGTTTGTCGAGGGCAGGTTGACGATAGCGCAGGACCAGGTCCATGTGGACGAGCATGTGACCACCACAAAATAATTTAACCAAGGAATTCCATGAGATTGCCACCAGCGATACTCGCCAACGCCGAAGAAGTGTTGCGCGAGATTTTGCGCTTTGCCGCGCCCGCCGACACCACGTTGTCGCGTTATTTCAAAGACCACCCGCGCCTGGGCGGCCGCGAGCGCGGCGCCATCGCCGAGTGCATCTACAACGTGCTGCGCAACAAATCGTTTTATACCGATTTCTCCGAGGCCGGCGGCGGCGCCACGATGCGCCGCCTGACCTTGCTGGGCATGGCCGACGCCGTCGGCGTCGACTCGCTGGGCGGGCTGACCGAGGACGAGGTGGCGTGGGTCGAGCGCATCCTGCAGATCGACCGCAAGGTGATGCACAAGTCGAGCCGCTCGAACATGCCGAAGTGGCTGTTCGACAAGCTGGTTGAGCAGATGGGCGAAGAGGAAACGCTGGCGCTGGCCGACGGCATGAACCAGCCGGCGCCGCTGGACCTGCGCGTCAACGCCATGAAGGGCACGCGCGAGGAAGTCGCCGCCGGCCTGGCCGAAGCGCCGATCCGCAGCACGCCGACGCCGTACTCGCCGCTGGGCCTGCGCGTGCTGCAAAAGCCGGCGCTGCAAAACCTGCCGCTGTTTAAAAGCGGCCATATCGAAGTGCAGGACGAAGGCAGCCAGATCCTGTCGGCCATCGTCGGCGCCAAGCGAGGCGAAATGGTGGTGGACTTCTGCGCCGGCGCCGGCGGCAAGACCCTGGCGCTGGGCGCGGCGATGCGCAACACCGGCCGCCTGTACGCGTTCGACGTGTCCGAGAAGCGTTTGGCCAAGCTCAAGCCGCGCCTGGCGCGCAGCGGCCTGTCGAACGTGCATCCGGTGCAGATCGCGCACGAGCGCGACGCCAAGATCAAGCGTCTGGCCGGCAAGATCGACCGCGTGCTGGTCGACGCGCCGTGCTCGGGCCTTGGCACCTTGCGCCGCAATCCGGACGTCAAATGGCGCCAGCAGCCGAGCGCGATCGGCGAATTGCAGGTCAAGCAGGCGGCGATCCTGGACGGCGCCGCGCGCCTGCTCAAGGGCGGCGGCCGCCTGGTCTACGCCACCTGCAGCTTCCTGGAAGACGAGAACGACTTCATCGCCAAGCAATTCCTGGACAGCCATCCGGACTTCGAGCTCGTGCCGATGAGCAAAGTGCTGGCCGAGCAGAAGATCGACCTGGACATGGGCGACTACCTCAAGCTGCTGCCGCACAAGCACCAGACCGACGGCTTCTTCGCCGCCGTGTTCGAGCGCAAGCCGATGCCGAAGAAAGTGGCGCCGGTGAAGGAAGAAGAAGTGGCCGACGAGGAGTGATCCCCGCCGCTTTATGAACACCGGAAAGACCGGGAGAGCGACCTCTCCCGGTCTTTTTAACATCCACCGGGCGGCGCGCGGGTGGTTTACGCTACTCTACGGCCTCCAGCCACACTCAGCATTAAATATGTCCAAACAACAGCCGCTTTTCAACCTGATCGAAGACCTTTCCGGCGACCTGCGCGACCCCAGCATGCTATGGCAAATCGCCGCTCTGGTGGTCTCCGCGATATTGGGATGGACGTTGGCCCGGCTGCTGCGCAAGTATTTTGGACGTAATGAAAGCCACGGCGACATCATGCGCTTCGGCGTCGAGAGCGTCGGCCGGGTGGTGCCGCCGATGCTGGTCGTCGGCCTGCTGGTCCTGTCGCGCCTGATGCTGCTCAAGTATTACCAACACCCCAACAATCTGCTCAAGGTGGCGATACCGATCTTCGGCTCGCTGGCGGTGATCCGTTTCACGGTCTATCTGCTGCGCCGCGTGTTCGCGCGCCGGGGCGAGATCAGCCCGACGATGCTGGCGTTTGAAAAGATCTTCCAGGTGCTGGTCTGGCTGGCGTTCGTGTTGTACATCACCGGCATGTGGGACGACGTGTTCCTGTATCTGGACAACACCATCCTGCCGATGGGCAAATACAAGGTATCGATCGCCGACGTGCTGCAAGCGATCGTGTCGGTGGTGGTGATGCTGATGCTGGCGCTGTGGGCCGGCACCGCGCTCGAGGAATGGCTGATGCGCCTGCAGGGCATGCACACCAGCCTGCGGGTGGTGCTGTCGCGCACGGTGCGCGCGGTGCTGATCCTGGCGGCCGTGCTGGTGAGCCTGTCCTTGGTGGGGATCGACCTGACCGTGCTGTCGGTGTTCGGCGGCGCGCTCGGCGTCGGCCTCGGCCTGGGCTTGCAGAAGATCGCCAGCAATTATGTGTCCGGCTTCATCATCCTGCTCGACCGCAGCCTGACCATCGGCGACATGATCACGGTCGACAAGTACAGCGGCAAGGTCACGCAGATCAACACCCGCTACACGGTGCTGCAGGCGCTCGACGGCATGGAATCGATCATCCCGAACGAAATGCTGGTGTCGGGCGCGGTGCAGAACTCCTCGCTGTCCAGCAGTCTGGTCAATATTTCCACCAGGGTGTCGGTGGCCTACGACACCGACGTCGACGTGGCGCTCAAGTTGCTGGAAGAGGCCGCGCTGAGTGTCGAGCGGGTCAACAAGGAGCGCCTGCCGTCGGCGACCTTGCTCAGTTTCGGCGCCGATGGTCTTGATTTGCAAGTTGGCTTCTGGATCGACGACCCCGAAAACGGTCGCGGCGGCGTCACATCCGACGTCAACCGTGCGATCTGGCGCGCGTTAAAGGAGCATGGCATTTCGGTGCCGTTCCCGCAGAGGGAAATGCGTATCCTCGGCCCCGTGCCGGCGTTGCTGGCCGACACGGAAAGCACGACCGTGCCAAAGGAAATGTCTGTGACCGCAGGAAATCCTTCCTCAAATCACCTTTGATTCAGCGTACAATGACTGGTTGTTAGCAAGACTAATGGACTTCCTGCGCCTGTCGAAAACGCAATGTTTGCGGAGCCACCGCGAAGGCGTGACACGCCCACTTTGGAGTATTAATGAGCTTTAGTTTAAATGCGGTACTGGATTTTTTGTCTAACGGCGTGACCCGATTCACCGCCTGGGAAGTGTTTTTCTACACCCTGGCCGTTACCCACATCACCATTGCCAGCGTTACCATCTACCTGCACCGCCACCAGGCGCACCGGGCGCTGGAGTTGCACGCGATCCCGAGCCACTTCTTCCGTTTCTGGCTGTGGCTCACCACCGGCCAGGTCACCAAGGAATGGGCGGCGATCCACCGCAAGCACCACGCCAAGTGCGACACCGAGGAAGATCCGCACAGCCCGGTCACCCGCGGCATCAAAAAAGTGTTCTGGGAAGGCGCCGAGTTGTACCGTGCCGAATCGAAGAATCTGGAAACCATGGAAAAGTATGGCCATGGCACGCCTGACGACTGGATCGAGCGCAATCTGTACACGCGTTTCAGCTGGCAGGGCGTGGCGGCGCTGCTGGTGATCAACGTCATGTTGTTCGGCGTCATCGGCATCACTGTGTGGGCGGTGCAGATGATGTGGATCCCGGTGACGGCGGCCGGCATCATCAACGGCATCGGCCACTACTGGGGCTACCGCAACTACGACTGCTCCGACGCGGCCACCAACATCATCCCGTTCGGCATCCTGATCGGCGGCGAAGAGTTGCACAACAACCACCACACGTTCGCGACGTCGGCCAAGCTGTCGTCGAAATGGTACGAGTTCGACATCGGCTGGGGTTACATCCGCGCGCTGGAGGTGATGGGTCTGGCCAAGGTCAAGAAGCGCGCGCCGGAGCCGAAGTTCGCCAAGGGCAAAGTGGAAGCGGACTTCGACACCCTGCAATCGGTCATCGCCAACCGCTACGACGTGATGGCCAAGTACGCCAAATCGATCAAAGCCGCCTGGCACGAAGAGGTGGAGCACCTGAAAGACAAGGCGCAGCTGGAGTCGCGCTTCCTTAAATCGTCGCGCAAGCTGTTGCAGCGCGAGCCGGGCAAGCTGGAAGCGCCGCAGCAGCAGCAACTGGTTGAATTGTTCCAGCACAGCAAAGCGCTGGAAACCATGCACAACATGCGTGTGGAGCTGGGCGTGATCTGGGAGCGGTCGCACTTCACGCGCGACCAGTTGCTGCACAAGCTGCAGGACTGGTGCAACCGCGCCGAAGCGTCGGGCATCAAATCGCTGCAAGAGTTCTCGTTACGCCTGCGCAGCTACGCATAATCAAGCTTTCGCACCAACATCAAAGGCCCCGATTCGGGGCCTTTTTACATCGGGGGTCAGGTCCACCATTGCTACACAGGCTCGGCTGTGGGCGGCCGATCTGCCCGCAAACAGGCGCCGACCGTGCCGATACGGCTCAGCACGTGTAGCAATGGTGGACCTGACCCCGGAGTGAGGGACGTAAAAAAACCGCCGGGCTTGCGCTGGCGGTTCTTTTGAAGAAGCGAAGATCGATTACTTGATCTTGGTTTCTTTGAACATGACGTGCTTGCGTGCTTTAGGATCGAACTTCATGATCTCCATTTTAGCAGGCGTGGTGCGCTTGTTCTTGGTGGTGGTGTAGAAGAAACCCGTGCCTGCGGTCGATTCCAGTTTGATTTTGTCGCGGCCAGTTTTTGCCATGGTAGCTCCTAATTAGACTTTTTCGCCACGGGCGCGCATGTCGGTCAGAACGGCATCGATGCCGACCTTGTCGATGACGCGCAGACCAGCGTTGGACAGACGCAGGGAAACCCAGCGGTTTTCAGATTCAACAAAAATACGACGGTTCTGCAGGTTAGGCAGGAAACGACGTTTGGTTTTGTTGTTTGCGTGGGAAACATTGTTGCCGACCATCGGCTTCTTCCCAGTAACTTGGCAAACACGTGCCATAACGCACTCCTTAAAAGACATTCCACAATTGGAAAAACGAGAGTATATCCAAAAAACTCAGCTTTTTCAATGACTTGTGAAAAACAATTGTGTCTTGATAATCTGAATAAATTTAACAATTGTGGCTTGGGGCGGGATTTCCTGTCTTTCCCCTATGTAAACCTTTGCCCGGTAAGGGGAAAGTTCACATCTGCCCGTGCTCGGCGAACGAGTGGACCTGATGGCCCGCCACCACAAAATGGTCGAGGATGCGGATATCGACCAAGGCCAGCGCCTGCACCAGCGCCCGCGTCAGCAGCAGGTCCGACTCGCTCGGGTCCGGCGTGCCGGAAGGGTGGTTGTGCGCGAGCATGACGCTGGCGGCGTTGCGCGCCAGCGCTTCCTTGACCACCTCGCGCGGATACACGCTGGTATGCGTCAATGTGCCGCGAAACAATTCCTTGCTGTCGATCAGGCGGTTTTTGACGTCCAGAAACAGCACGTGAAACGATTCGCAGCTCTTGCCGCTGAACGAGAGCCGCAGATAGTCCTTGACCGCGCGCGGCGAGTCCAAGGTCGCGCCCGACCTGATCTCCTCGAGCATCGCGCGCCGCGCCAGCTCCATCACCGCCTGCAACTGGGCGAACTTGGCCGGCCCCAGGCCGTGGATCGCCGAGAACTCCGGCAGCGAGGCGCCGAACAGTCGTTGCAACGACCCAAAGTGGTGCATCATGTGCTGGCCCAGCTGCACCGCGTCCTGCCCCGGCACACCGATGCGCAGGAATACCGCCAGCAATTCCGCGTCCGACAGCGCGCCCGCGCCCTCGCGGATCAGGCGTTCGCGCGGGCGGCGTTCGGCCGGCCAGTCGTTGATCGTCATGGATATCCTCCCCAAATCATCACGGGCGGCGGGCGCGGGGGGCAAGGTGGCTTACAATATAGCCTTTGCTAGCTCAACGAACCCCAGTCATGTCTAACGCGCAACCTGTCGTCACCAAATCGGCCTATCTCACCCTGCATTATCGTCTGGCCTCCCTGGACGGTACTGATATCGTCACTACCTTCAGTGGAAATCCCGCGACCTTGATGCTGGGCCAGGGCCAGCTGGCGCCGGTGCTCGAGGAGTTGCTGATCGGCCTGCCCGAGGGCACGCACAAGACGTTCGAGCTGGAACCGGGCGTCGGCTTCGGCCCGCGCAACCCGGAGCTGGTGCGCGAAGTCACGCGCGCGACCCTCGACGAGAACTCGGTGCCCGGCGCCGACTATAAAGTGGGCGACCTGGTCGACTTCGCCGCGCCCGGCGGCGGCCGCTTCGCGGGCATCCTGCGCGAGCTGGGCGACGACACCTGCCTGTTCGACTTCAACCATCCGCTGGCCGGCCAGCCGCTGAAGTTCGAAGTGAACCTTATTTCCGTGCTGTGAGGAACCGATGAGCGATAAAGAACTCCTGTTGGCCCAGCCGCGCGGCTTTTGCGCCGGCGTCGACCGCGCGATCGAGATCGTCGAGCGCGCGCTGTTGCAATTCGGCGCGCCGATCTATGTGCGCCACGAAATCGTCCACAACGCCTATGTGGTGGATGACTTGCGCAACAAGGGCGCGATCTTCATCGAAGACCTGGACGACGTCCCGGCCGGCAACACGCTGGTGTTCTCGGCCCACGGCGT
Organism: Duganella sp.; assembly: GCA_035565375.1. Classification (GTDB taxonomy): domain Bacteria; phylum Pseudomonadota; class Gammaproteobacteria; order Burkholderiales; family Burkholderiaceae_D; genus Rugamonas. The sequence goes on from DATMSN010000826.1 coordinate 8,259, forward strand.
GTCCAAGGCGGTGCGCGCCGAGGCCGAATCGCGCGGCCTGAGCATCTTCGACGCGACCTGTCCGCTGGTGACCAAGGTGCACGTGGAAGTGGCCAAGATGCGCAAGCAGGGCTGCGAGATCATCATGATCGGCCACGACGGCCATCCGGAGGTCGAGGGCACCATGGGCCAGACGGAAGAGGGCATGTACCTGGTCGAAACGGTGGCCGACGTCGACCTGCTCGAGGTGACCAAGCCGGAGCAGCTGGCCTATGTTTCCCAAACAACGTTGTCGGTGGACGACACCGCCGATATCATCGAAGCGCTCAAGCGCAAATTCCCGGCCATCATCGAGCCGAAAAAGGGCGACATCTGCTACGCCACCACCAACCGCCAGGAGGCCGTCAAGTTCATGGCGCCGCAGGTGGAACTGGTGATCGTCGTCGGCAGCCCGAACAGCTCGAACTCCAACCGCCTGCGCGAAGTGGCCGAGAAGATGGGCACGCCCGCCTACATGGTCGACAACGCCACGCAGATCAATCCGGCCTGGCTCGAAGGCAAGCTGCGGGTCGGCGTGACCGCCGGCGCGTCGGCGCCCGAGGTGCTGGTGCAGGCGGTCATCGACCGGCTGAAAGAGTGCGGCGTGCGCAGCGTGCGGCCGCTCGACGGCGTGCAGGAGGCGGTGACCTTCCCGCTGCCCAAGGGCCTGGACGGGCAGAGACCGGCGGTCGCCGGAAGCGCGGGCTGAACGGCCGGGCAGGGGTGCTGAACTTAATTCAGCACTTCTGGACTTATTCCGCAGTAAGTTTTTAGGGAATCTCGCTATCATTGCCTCGCTCGCAAAAACTTGTCGATTAGGCTCATAAACGCCCAAGCGGTGCGCAGGGTTTGATGCCGGCTCAGGCATGGAACTTGCATGATTATCGTGTAGTCAACGGCGGCACTACGGGGACATCTGGCCCCGGGGTGCCGTTTTTGTTACTTGGACCGTCTGTGCAACACAAAATTAAAGGCTCTTAATGGATACTTTTATCCAACAAATCATAAATGGCTTGGTGCTGGGCAGTATGTACGCGTTGGTCGCGCTGGGGTACACCATGGTGTACGGCGTGCTCAACCTGATTAACTTCGCCCACGGCGACGTGCTGATGGTGGGGGCGATGACCGGCCTGACCATCCTTAAATACCTCAACGAGTATGCGCCGGACCTGCCCGGCTACGTCAAACTGGCCATCGCCATCGGCGGCGCCATCCCGGTCTGCATCATCGTCAATGTCATCATCGAACGTGTCGCCTACCGCCGCCTGCGCAACGCGCCCCGGCTGGCGCCGCTGATCACGGCGATCGGCGTCTCCATCCTGTTGCAAACCTTCGCCATGATGATCTGGACCCGCAACCCGCTGCCGTTCCCGCAGTTGCTGTCGACCGAGCCGGTGGTGGTCGCCGGCGCGCTCATTTCGCAGACGCAGATCCTGCTGCTGGTGCTGGCGGCCGTGTCGATGACCGGCCTGGTGCTGCTGGTGGAAAAAACCAAGATGGGACGCGCCATGCGCGCCACGGCGGAAAACCCGCGGGTCGCCGGCCTGATGGGCGTCGACTCGAACAAGGTCATCGTCGCCACCTTCGCGCTGGGCGCGGCGCTGGCCGCCGTGGCGGGCGTCATGTGGGGCGCCAACTACGCGTCGATCCAGTTCGCGATGGGCTTCGTGCCGGGCCTGAAGGCCTTCTCGGCGGCGGTGCTGGGCGGCATCGGCAACATCTACGGCGCGATGATCGGCGGTATCGTGCTCGGCATTATCGAGAGCCTGGGCGCCGGCTACATCGGCGACCTGACCGGCGGCTTCCTCGGCAGCCACTACCAGGACATCTTCGCATTCGTCGTGCTGATCATCGTGCTGACGGTGCGTCCGTCCGGCATCATGGGCGAGCGCGTCGCCGACCGCGCGTAACAGGGGGACCTCATGGCTATTCTCAATTTCGACGTTTCCCGCAATCCCCGCAAGGCCTACGGCAGCATGGCCGTGGTCCTCATCGGTTTGCTGATCTTCCCGTTCTTCGCCGCGCAGTTCGGCAACTCGTGGGTGCGCATCATCGACATGGCGCTGCTTTACATCATGCTGGCGCTGGGCCTGAACATCGTGGTCGGCTTCGCCGGCCTGCTGGACCTGGGCTACATCGCGTTCTACGCGGTGGGCGCCTATATGACCGGCTTGCTGGCCTCGCCGCAATTCGCGGCGCTGCTCGAATCGGTGATCAACCAGTATCCGGTGCTGGGCGAATCGCTGGTCGGCATCTTCGGGCCGGAGATCCAGCAAAACGGCATCCACCTGTCGGTGTGGGTGATCGTGCCGCTGGCGGCGGCCGTCGCCGGCCTGTTCGGCGCGCTGCTGGGCGCCCCGACGCTCAAACTGCGCGGCGACTACCTGGCCATCGTGACCTTGGGCTTCGGCGAGATCATCCGCATCTTCATGAACAACCTGAACGAGCCGATCAACTTCACCAACGGTCCGCAGGGTATCAACCTGATCGATCCGATCAAGGTGTTCGGCGTTAACCTGGCGGGCGAGGCCGGCTCGCGCGCCAACGTCGTCATCGGCGGCTTCTCGATGCCGTCGGTCAACGCCTACTACTTCCTGTTCCTATTCCTGTGCATCGTCATCGTGTTCGTCACGTCGCGCCTGCAGCACTCGCGCCTGGGCCGCGCCTGGGTCGCGATCCGCGAGGACGAGATCGCCGCGAAGGCGATGGGCATCAACACCCGCAACGTCAAGCTGTTGGCGTTCTCGATGGGCGCCTCGTTCGGCGGCGTCGCCGGCGCGCTGTTCGCCTCGTTCCAGGGCTTCGTGTCGCCGGAATCGTTCTCGCTGACCGAATCGATCGCCGTGCTGGCGATGGTGGTGCTCGGCGGCATCGGCCACATTCCCGGCGTCATCATGGGCGGCGCGCTGCTGGCGGCGTTGCCGGAGGTGCTGCGCCACGTGGTCGAGCCGTTGCAGCAACAACTGTTCGGCCACATCCTGATCGAGGCCGAAGTGCTGCGCCAGCTGCTGTACGGCCTGGCGATGGTGCTGATCATGCTCAACCGTCCGGCCGGCCTGTGGCCCGCGCCCAAGCATGAAGACCGTCCCGACAGCGATTCGGATACCAAAGATCAATCGTCCGGCACCGTGGCGGCTTGAGGAAACACACAATGAGCGAACCAGTCATTCTCAACATCGCCGGCGTCAACAAGCGCTTCGGCGGCCTGCAGGCGCTGACCGACGTCGGCATCAAGATCCTGAAGGGCCAGATCTACGGCCTGATCGGCCCCAACGGCGCCGGCAAGACCACCTTCTTCAACGTCATCACCGGCCTGTACCAGCCCGACACCGGCACCTTCGAGCTGGCCGGCAAGCCGTATTCGCCGTCGGCCCCGCACGAGGTGGCCAAGGCCGGCATCGCCCGCACCTTCCAGAACATCCGCCTGTTCGGCGAGATGACCGCGCTCGAGAACGTCATGGTCGGGCGCCACGTGCGCTCGCACCAGGGCGTGTTCGGCGCCGTGTTCCGCCACAAGGCGGCGCGCGAGGAGGAGGCGTCGATCCGCAAGCGCGCGCAGGAGTTGCTCGATTTCGTCGGCATCGGCCAGTTCGCCAACCGCACGTCGCGCTTCCTGTCGTACGGCGACCAGCGCCGGCTGGAGATCGCCCGCGCGCTGGCCACCGATCCGCAACTGCTGGCGCTCGACGAACCGGCCGCCGGCATGAACGCGACCGAAAAACTGGCGCTGCGCGAGTTGCTGGTCAAGATCAAGAACGAAGGCAAGACCGTGCTGCTGATCGAACACGACGTCAAAATGATGATGGGCCTGTGCGACCGGCTGATGGTGCTGGAATACGGCAAGCCGATCGCCGAGGGGCTGCCGGCGGAAATACAGCGCAACCAGGCCGTCATCGACGCCTATCTGGGAGGATCGCACTAATGAGCGGCAATGTTCTAAAAGTATCGGGACTGAAAGTCGCGTACGGCGGCATCAAGGCCGTCAAGGGTATCGACCTGGAGGTGAACAAGGGGGAGCTGGTGGCGCTGATCGGCGCCAACGGCGCCGGCAAGACCACCACCCTGAAGGCCATCACCGGCACCTTGCCGCCTTGCCAGGTCGAGGGCACGGTGTCCTACGAGGGCGAGTCGCTCAAGGGCACGAAATCGTTCCATCTGGTGCAGAGGAAGCTGGCGATGGTGCCGGAGGGGCGCGGCGTGTTCACCCGCATGTCGATCCAGGAAAACCTGATGATGGGCGCCTTCACCCGCGATGACAAGGCCGGCATCGAGGCCGACATCGCCAAGTGGTTCGACGTGTTCCCGCGCCTGAAGGAGCGGGCGGCGCAGATGGCCGGCACGCTGTCGGGCGGCGAGCAGCAGATGCTGGCGATGGCGCGCGCGCTGATGTCGCATCCGAACCTGTTGTTGCTCGACGAGCCGTCGATGGGACTGTCGCCGATCATGGTCGACAAGATTTTCGAAGTGATCCGTAACGTCTCGAAAGACGGCATCACCGTCCTGCTGGTCGAGCAGAACGCCAAGCTGGCCTTGCAGGCCGCGCACCGCGGCTACGTCATGGACTCGGGCAATATCACGATGACCGGAAACGCCCGCGACATGCTCGACGATCCGCGCGTGAAAGCCGCCTACCTGGGCGAGTAAACCCAACCCCACATCCTTTTAGCGATACGCTTGCGCCGCAGCTTAGGGGTCGTACCCCGTACGGGGTACGACCCCGCTTGGCCGTGCGGGCTTGCCCGCCGCGCGGGCAAAAAAAAGCCCCGGTGGCGCCGGGGCTTTTAAGGACATCCGCCGGAGATACCGCGGATGCCGAGGAGACTGCGGAACGGCACCGGCGCCTGGGCGCCGGCCACTATCCTGATTACTTGCGTGCTGGAGCGACCTTGGCGGCGGCGGCGGAGAACTGGTTCACCGCTTGAGCGACGTTGCTTTCGATCGACTCGACAGCCTGCTTGGCGGTCTTGCTGAACTGCTCGTAGCCGGCGTTGGCGTTGCCCAGGGCCGATTTGAACAGGGCAACAGCGTTTTCGCTGCCGGCCGGGGCGTTCTTGCTGACTTCTTCCACCAGCGAGATGACTTTGCGGTTGGTTTCGGCGATTTGCGTTTCGGCGGCTTTGCTGAACTCGGCGCTGGTGCTCGAGGCGATGTTCGCCAGGTGACGACCGTACGCCAGGGTTTTTTCTGCGTTCGGCTGGGCCTGAGCGGATGCCAGCGAGAAGAATTCTTGCGGATCTTTTGCCGACAGCAGTTGCTTGGTGGTGATCGACGACTCTTCCAGCGACGCCTTGGCGGCGGTCAGGTTCAGGTCGACAAACTTCTCCACGCCTTCAAACGCCTTGTTGGTCAGGGCCGAGAAGATGGCGAACTGCGCTTCAAAGTTGGCTTTGGTCGCATTGGAAAATTGCTCAGGGATTGAAAACATTTAACTCTCCAGAAAAATAGTCATTAATTGGATACTGCCGTTCTAGCTCGGCGAGAAACAGAACATCCACGTTTCAAACCGATCAAATTGTGCAACGCAACAAAGCCAATTTTACGGCCTTGGGAAATTAAGTCAAGCGATTTTTTGTGCGTTGCATCAAGGCATGAAACATCGTTCCAAGGAAGTATTTCCCAGCTAAAACTTATTACGGCGCATCGCCACAGGCGGCGTGGTTGCTTGCTTTGGGGGCTACGCCGGTGTCGATCGGGCCGCCGTGATAGACTCGGCGGGCGTTCCCTCGATGCCGTGTGCCGGCCTTGCGTCCCCTTTCAGCCCGATAGTCAGTTTTCATGCCCGATACCCCGACCGCCGTTTCAGCGCCAAAACCCGCTCCCGCAGCCGCCGCGCACGCGACATTTTTGTCGCCGATGCCGTTGTTTTTTGTCCTTTTGTGGAGCAGCGGCTTCATCGTCGCCAAGTTCGGCCTGCCGTACGCGCCGCCGCTGACCTTCCTGGTGATGCGCTTTCTGGGCGTGCTGCTGTTGTTGGTGCCGGCCGTGCTGTTGTTGCGCGCGCCCTGGCCGCACGGGAAAATCCGGCACATCGCGCTGGCCGGCGTGTTGGTCCAGGCCGGCTATCTGATCGGCGTCTGGTGCGCCATCAAGCAGGGCATGCCGGCCGGCCTGTCGGCGCTGATCGTCGGCATGCAGCCTATCCTGACCGCGTTCGCCGCGCCGCTGATCGGCGAAAAGGTGCGGCCGCGCCAGTGGCTGGGATTGGCGTTCGGCATCGGCGGCGTCGCCCTGGTGGTGGCCGCCAAGATCAAACTGACCGGACTGTCGGTGGAGGCGATCGCGCTGTGCGTGCTGGCGCTGCTGTCGATCACGGTCGGCACCATGTATCAAAAACGCCATTGCCCGCAATTCGACCTGCGCACCGGCACGGTGATCCAGTTCGCCGCGTCCACCGTGGTGGTGTTGCCGTTGGCTATCATATTTGAAGGGTTGACCGCCGATTTTGCTGCGGTGCGATGGACGCCGCAGTTCGTCGGCGCGCTGGCGTGGTCGGTGCTGGGCTTGTCGATCGGCGCCATTTTCGTGCTGTTCGCGCTGATACGCCGCAGCGACGCCACCCAGGTCACCAGCCTGATGTACCTGACGCCGCCCACCACCGCTATCATGGCGTGGCTGATGTTCGGCGAAGCGTTCAACGCCCTCGGCATCGTCGGCATGGCGCTGGCGGTCACCGGGGTGTTCTTCGTTGTCAGCAACAACAAACCCACATAGCGAGGCCACATGATTTCTACTCCAGAACAACAGGCGGTGGACGCGGCGATCACGTCGCGCCGCTCGATCCGCGCCTACTTGCCGCAACCGGTGGCGCGCGAGGATGTCACCGAGATCTTGCGGGTGGCGGGCAGGGCGCCGTCCGGCACCAACACGCAACCGTGGAAAGTGTACGTGCTCGAAGGCGAGCGCAAGCGGGAGTTGTCTGCGGCGATCCTGGCCATCCATAACAATCCGGAGCAAGCCCGGCTGCACACCGAGGAATACGCGTACTACCCGCGCGAGTGGGTCTCGCCGTTCATCGACCGGCGCCGCAAGGTCGGCTGGGATTTGTATGCGCTGCTGGGCCTCACCCGCGACAACAAGGCCGGCATGGCGGCCCAGCACGGCCGCAACTACGAGTTCTTCGGCGCTCCCGTCGGCCTGATCTTCACGATCGACCGCGTGATGGAGCAGGGTTCCTGGCTGGACTACGGAATGTTCTTGCAGAGCATTATGGTGGCCGCGCGGGCGCGGGGGCTAGATACTTGTCCGCAAGCCGCCTTTACCCAGTATCATCGGGTCATCGGTTCCGCGCTTGGCCTCCCCGCCAACGAGACCGTGGTGTGCGGCATGGCCCTCGGTTACGCCGACACGACAAAAATCGAGAATTCTTTGATCACGGAGCGTATGCGGGTCGAAGAATTTGTTAAATTTGTCGCTTAGGACTAGCTTGCTTTAAGCATATTGCAGATACGCAACCAAAGATGCTGCTAAGGATAAATTAGCTTGCGCTTGCACACCATTTTGCTACACTGCAACTGTCGATTGTGAAATCCGGCTTTTCTTCTTTTGGGGATATGAATGTATAAACTAGCGTTAAGTGCGCTCATTTCGCTGATGTTCGCATCCGCCGGCCTGACCGCCGCCCAGGCTGCGACCGCCGATACCGCCGCGCCGAAGAAGGCCCACGTCAAAAAATCCAAGGCCCGCCAGCCGGTGCGCGTGGCCGCCGCCGAGGCGAGCGAGCGCATGGTCAAGCGCGTGACCAAGGTCAACGGCCGCCGCAAGGTGGTCTACCAGCGCATGATCACCGCCGCGCCGCCGGTGCCGACCATGGGCGACCTGGCCGGCTTGAGCGCGACGCACGATCCGCTCGACCTCAAGTCCAACGTGGCGCTGGTGCTGGACCAGGCCAATTCCGAAGTGTTGTTTGAAAAAAATTCCAACGTCGCCTTGCCGATCGCCTCGATCACCAAGATGATGACCGGCCTGATCGTGGTCGAAGCCAACCAGGACATGGACGAGTTGCTCACCGTGACCGACGAAGACGTCGACCGCGAAAAATTCAGCAGCTCGCGCCTGCGCGTGGGCGCCCAGCTGACCCGCGCCAACATGTTGCATATCGCCCTGATGAGCTCGGAAAACCGCGCCGCCTCGGCGCTGGGCCGTAATTATCCGGGCGGCAAGCCGGCGTTTGTCGAGGCGATGAACGCCAAGGCCCGCGAACTGGGCATGACCGACACGCATTATGTCGATTCGAGCGGCTTGTCGAAGATGAATGTGGCCAGCGCGCGCGACCTGGCCAAACTGGCGATGAAGGCCTACGAGCATCCGATGCTGCGCCAGTTCTCGACCGACGCCAAGGCCATCGTCGAAGCCAACGGCCGTCCGATGCAGTTCGGCACCACCAATCACCTGGTGGCCAACCCGGACTGGGCGATCGGCTTGCAGAAAACCGGTTTCATCAACGAAGCCGGCCGCTGCCTGATGATGCAGGCCGTCATCGAAGGCCGTTCGGTGATCATGGTGTTCCTCGACTCCAAGGGCAAGCAGTCGCGCACCGCCGACGCCGGCCGCATGCGCAGCTGGCTGCAGGCGCTCAAGCCTGCAGCGCTGACCACCAACAGCACCTCGCCGGTTTATTCGACCGGTATGTAACCGAGCGTGGCGGAGATCTGGCTGGCGGTCGTGACCAGATCGTCCAGCCAATCTTCCTGCAGGCGGTCGGCCGGCGCCGAGATCGACAGCCCGGCGATCAGCTTGCCGCTGTCGTCGTGGATGCCGGCGGCCATGCAGCGCACCCCCAGTTCCAATTCCTCGTTATCGCGCGCGTAGCCGCGCGACTTCACCAGGCTGAGCTCGCGCTCGAGCTTGGACAAATCCGTGATCGAATTCTTGTTGTGCCCGGCCAGCCCGGTGCGCGTGGCATAGGCGCGGATGGCCTTCGGCTCGTCGACCGACAGGAACAGCTTGCCCGTCGAGGTCAGGTGCAGCGGACCGCGTCCGCCGATCGCGCGCACCACCTGCATGCCCGAGCGCTCCGAAAAGGCGCGGTCGATGTAGACGATCTCGTCGCCCTGGCGCACCGACAGGTTGATGGTCTGCTGCGTCTTCTTGTGCAGTGCGCGCATGAAATCGAGCGCCGCCTCGCGCACCGACAGCCGGCTCTTGACAACGTTGCCCAATTCCAACAGCCGCATGCCGAGGCGGTAGGTGCCCGGTTCGATGCGGTCGACAAAGCGGGTCAGCACCATGTCGTTGAGGATGCGGTGCGCGGTCGAGGGGTGCAGCCCGGACACCTTGGACAATTCCTTCAGGCTGACGGGATCGGGATACTTGGCGAGAGCGTCGAGTAGCGCCACCATGCGCTCGATCACCTGGATAGTGGTCTTTTGCTCGGGAACGGTTTCGATTTTCATGATGTGGTTGGTGCGGTGCAGTATGCGGTAACTACGTTATACCATAATGTGAAAAAAATGTGAATTCATGCATAATGCGTTATCTTTATCTTGCCTACCTCCCATGGAACCTGTCAGCGAATTCAAAAGCAAAAGCGGCCTCAAACGGATCTTTTCGGCCTTCTTCTACTCGATCGACGGCTTCAAGTCGGCCTGGAAGCACGAGCACGCGTTCCGCCAGGAGTTGGCGGTGTTTGTCGTCGGCACGCTGATCGCGCTGGTATTGAAGGTCTCGGCGTTCGAGAAGCTGGTGCTGATCGCCGTGCTGGTGCTGATCCTGATCGTCGAACTGATTAACTCGGCACTCGAGGCCGTGGTTGACAGGATTTCGCTGGAACGCCATCCGCTGTCCAAGAACGCCAAGGACTTCGGCAGCGCGGCCGTGTTGTTGACCTGCCTGCTGGCGGCGGCCACGTGGGGCGTGGTACTGTTCAACCGCTTTTACTAGCTCCATATAAGTTTTTTGCATATGGAACTGATAAAAGCTTAGTTCTAATTAATAAGGGGCGGCATTACTCTTTGGTCTACACAACTAGGGGAATCAAATGCTGTCCAAAAAAATCATCGCCGCAGCCATTTTCGCCGCTACGGCCGCTTCATCCGTCCTTGCCGCCGAAATCTCCCTGCTCAACGTCTCGTACGACCCGACGCGCGAGTTGTACCAGGACGTCAACGCCGCCTTCGCCAAGGATTGGAAAGCCAAGACCGGCGATACCGTCAAGATCAAGCAGTCGCACGGCGGTTCCGGCAAGCAGGGCCGCGCCGTCATCGACGGCCTGGAGGCGGACGTGGTCTCGCTGGCGCTGGCCTACGATATCGACGCCATCGCCGAGCGCAAGCTCCTGTCGCCGGACTGGCAGAAGAAACTGCCGCACAACAGCACCCCGTACACCTCGACCATCGTGTTCCTGGTCCGCAAGGGCAATCCGAAGGGCATCAAGGACTGGAGCGACCTGGTCAAGCCGGGCGTGGCCGTCATCACCCCGAATCCGAAGACCTCCGGCGGCGCCCGCTGGAACCACCTGGCCGCCTACGGCTACGCGCTGCGCCAGCCGGGCGGCAACGAAGCGACGGCCAAGGAATTCCTCGGCAAGCTGTACAAGAACGTGCCGGTGCTCGATTCCGGCGCGCGCGGCGCCACCACCACCTTTGTCGAGCGCGGCATCGGCGACGTGCTGATCGCGTGGGAAAACGAGGCGTTGCTGGCCATTAAGGAACTGGGTCCGACCAAGTTCGACATCGTCGCGCCGTCGATCTCGATCCTGGCCGAGCCGCCGGTGGCCGTGGTCGACAAGGTGGTCGACAAGCGCGGCACCCGCAAGGTGGCCGAGGCCTACCTGAACTTCCTCTACACGGACGAGGGACAGGAAATCATCGCCAAGAACTACTACCGTCCGGCCGTCGAGAAAGAGGCGAAGAAATACGCCGCCCAATTCCCGGCCGTGAAACTGTTCACGATCGCGCAGATCTCCGGCGACTGGGCCAAGGCGCAGAAGACCCACTTCGCCGACGGCGGCCTGTTCGACCAGATCTACCAGCCCAAGTAAGCCCGGGTAAGCCCATGGACGGCGACGCCACCGACGATTTCCGCGTGCTGATCGCGCCCGGCTTGCATAACAGCGGGCCGGACCACTGGCAAAGCCGCTGGCAGCATCTGTTTCCCGCCTTCGAGCGGGTCGAGCAGGACGACTGGGAGGCGCCGGATCTGGAACGCTGGTCGGCGCGGGTCGACCAAACGCGGCGGGCCGGGCACGGCGATCCGCGTCCGGTCCTGATCGTCGCGCACAGCTTCGGCAGCCTGGCCACCGCGCACAGCGTGGCGCGCGATCCGTACGGCGTGGCCGGCGTGCTGCTGGTGGCGCTGGGCCACATCAACGCCGAATCGGGCCTGGGCGACTGGCCCCGGGGACTCGAAACATTGTATCTTTTGATAGATCAGGTGCAGAATAGGACCCTCGCGGCGCATTGATCGCGCCCTTGCCATTTGAACCTGTAACCATTTCTGGAGACCACCATGACACTGCGACTCGGCGATACCGCCCCCGATTTTGAACAAGACTCCTCCATCGGCAAGCTGAAGTTCCACGAGTGGGCCGGTGATTCCTGGGTGGTGCTGTTTTCCCACCCGGCCGACTTCACGCCCGTCTGCACGACCGAGCTGGGCCTGACCGCCAAGCTGAAACCGGAATTCGACAAACGCAACGTCAAGGCGATCGCGCTGTCGGTCGACCCGGCCGAATCGCACAAGGGCTGGATCGCCGACATCGAGGAAACGCAGGGCACGGTGGTGGGCTTCCCCATCATCGCCGACGAGGACCGCAAGGTCGCCACCCTGTACGACATGATCCACCCGAACGCCTCGACCACGGCCACGGTGCGCACCCTGTTCGTCATCGACCCGAACAAAAAAGTCCGCCTGAGCCTGACCTATCCGATGAGCACCGGCCGCAACTTCGACGAGGTGCTGCGCGTGATCGACGCCCTGCAACTGACCGACGGCTATACCGTGGCCACGCCCGGCAACTGGAAAGACGGCGACGACGTCATCATTCCGCTGACGGTGCAGGACCCGGAAGTGCTCAAGCAAAAGTACCCGAAAGGTTACACCGCCGCCAAGCCCTACCTGCGCGTCACGCCCCAGCCGAATAAATAAGCTCAACAAATAACGCATAAGCAAATAAGGATTGCGTTGTTTGGATATTTCCCTAGAGTAGGTAACCTTCGGGCTACTCTTGGGGAATTGCATGGATGTATCGTTTGTTATGTCAGGATTCGCGGTCGGCGTGTTGGTGGGCATGACCGGTGTGGGCGGCGGGTCGCTGATGACGCCGCTTTTGACCTTGCTGTTCGGCGTGACGCCCGCCGTCGCCGTCGGCACCGACCTGGCCTTCGCCTCGCTGACCAAGGGCGTCGGCACCTTCACCCACCGTTTGCGCGGCACCGTCCACTGGGGCATCGTGCGCCGCCTGTGCGTCGGCGCCTTGCCGGCCGCGGTGCTGGCCAGCCTCGGCCTCAAATACTTCGGCACCCTCAGCCCGGAACTGGGCAAGATCATCCGTTACACCATCGCCGGCTCGGTGCTGCTGACCGTGTGCGCGCTGCTGTTCCGGCGCAAGATGCTGGCCTGGATCAACGCCCGTCCCGAGCGCCAGTTGCAGGGCGGGGCGCTGACGGCCGCCACCATCTTCTCCGGCGCCGTGCTCGGCACGCTGGTCACCATTTCGTCGATCGGCGCCGGCGCCATCGGCGCGACCGTGCTGGTGATGCTGTATCCGCGCCTGAGCCCGGCCGAAGTGGCCGGCACCGATATCGCCTACGCCGTGCCGCTGACGGCGATCGCCGCCTTCGGCCACTGGTGGCTCGGGTCGATCGACTGGACGCTGCTGCTGACCTTGCTGGTGGGTTCGCTGCCCGGCATCACGCTGGGCTCGTACTTCGCGCGCTCGGTGCCGGAACGGCTGCTGCGCGGCCTGCTCGCTTTCGTTTTGGTAGCGGTGGCCGCCAAACTCATATTCTGATTAGCTATATACCGGAACTGTCTAACCAAATGAAAAAAGCTTCGTTTGTAATATGACGTACAGATGAGATTATTCAGCCCTTATAGAAGAATTTGTAATAAGGGAGCAATTTCATGTCTGCAGTTCTCGCAGCGCCCGCCACGGCCCCCGTGGCCGCCAGGGGCGCGCCGTTCCGCGTGATGCCGGGTTTCCGGCTCTCGCTGGGATTCACGGTTTTCTACCTGACCCTGATCGTGCTGATCCCGCTGTCGGCGGTCTTCCTGAAGACTTTCACGATGACGTGGGAAGGCTTCTGGGCCGCCGTCACCTCCGACCGCGTGATGGCCTCGTACCGGCTGACCTTTGGCGCCTCGCTGATCGGCGCGTTCATCAACGTGATCTTCGGCGGCATCGTCGCCTGGGTGCTGGTGCGCTACGAGTTCCCCGGCAAGCGCATCATCGACGCGCTGGTCGACCTGCCGTTCGCGCTGCCGACCGCCGTCGCCGGCATCACGCTGACGGCGCTGTACTCGGCCAACGGCTGGTTCGGCCAGTTCATCGAGGGCGTGCTCGGCATCAAGGTGGCGTTCACGCCGATCGGCGTGGTCATCGCGCTCACCTTCATCGGCCTGCCGTTCGTGGTGCGCACGGTGCAGCCGGTGCTCGAGGACGCCGAGCGCGAACTGGAGGAGGCCGCCGCCAGCCTGGGCGCCAACGCCTTCCAGACCTTCACCCGCGTGGTGTTCCCGACCATCATGCCATCGCTGATGACCGGCTTCGCGCTGGCCTTCGCCCGCGCCACCGGCGAATTCGGCTCGGTGATCTTCATCGCCGGCAATATGCCGATGATTTCCGAGATCACGCCGCTGTTCATCATCACCAAACTGGAACAGTACGACTACGCCGGCGCCACCGCGATCGCGGTGGTGATGCTGGTGGTGTCGTTCATCATGCTGTTGACGATCAACCTGTTGCAAGCCTGGGCTCGCGGAAAGACGGGGAAATGACATGAGCGGACTGCCTGCTATCCCGGCGCGCCGCGGCGAGTTGCCGTCGGCGCCACAAAGCCTCGAGCCGCGCTGGGTGCGCGCCGTGCTGATCGCCATCGCGCTGATCTTCCTGACCTTGTTCCTGTTCGTGCCGCTGGTGGCCGTGTTCGCCGAGGCGTTCCGCAAGGGCTGGCAAGCCTACGTGGCCGCCATCGTCGAGGAGGACGCGATCTCGGCCATCAAGCTGACCCTGATCACGGCCGTCATCGCCGTGCCGCTCAATCTCGTGTTCGGCGTGGCGGCGTCGTGGTGCATCGCCAAGTTCGAGTTCCGTGGCAAGAGCTTCCTGCTGACCTTGATCGATCTGCCGTTCTCGGTGTCGCCGGTGATCTCCGGCCTGATCTATGTGCTGCTGTTCGGCGCGCAGGGTTGGATGGGCCCGTGGCTGCAGGAGCACGACATCAAGATCCTGTTCGCCGTGCCCGGCATCGTGCTGGCGACCATCTTCGTCACCTTCCCGTTCGTCGCGCGCGAGCTGATCCCGCTGATGCAGGCGCAGGGCAGCGAAGAAGAAGAGGCCGCCATCGTGCTGGGGGCGTCCGGCTGGGATACCTTCCGCCGCGTGACCTTGCCCAACATTAAATGGGGCCTGCTGTACGGCGTAATCCTGTGCAACGCCCGCGCGATGGGCGAGTTCGGCGCGGTGTCGGTGGTGTCCGGCCACATCCGTGGCGAGACCAACACCGTGCCGCTGCAGGTGGAGATCCTCTACAACGAGTACAACTTCGCCGCCGCCTTCGCCGTGGCGTCGCTGCTGGCGCTGCTGGCCTTGGTGACGCTGGCCCTGAAATCCTTTATCTCTTGGCGCTTGAACGAATCGATCGCCGATGACGCACGTTCCAAGGAGCACTGACATGACGATCGAAGTTAAAAACATCAACAAGCGGTTCGGCGAATTCGTCGCCCTCAACAATGTCTCGCTGGACTTCCCGGCGGGCGAGCTGACCGCGCTGCTGGGACCGTCGGGCTGCGGCAAAACCACCTTGCTGCGCATCATCGCCGGCCTCGAACATCCGGACTCCGGCCAGGTGCTGCTCGACTCGCAAGACGCCTCGCACCGCCACGTGCGCGAGCGCCAGGTCGGCTTCGTGTTCCAGCACTACGCGCTGTTCAAGCACATGACGGTGTTCGAGAACGTCGCCTTCGGCCTGCGCGTCAAGCCGCGCGCCCAGCGGCCGTCGGAAGACCAGATCCGCCGCAAGGTCAAGGAGCTGCTCGAACTGGTGCAGCTGGACTGGCTGGCCGACCGCTATCCGCCGCAGCTGTCGGGCGGTCAGCGCCAGCGGATCGCGCTGGCGCGCGCGCTGGCCGTCGAGCCGCGCGTGCTGTTGCTGGACGAACCGTTCGGCGCGCTCGACGCCAAGGTGCGCAAGGAATTGCGCCGCTGGCTGCGCCGGCTGCACGACGACCTGCACGTGACGTCGATCTTCGTCACCCACGACCAGGAGGAGGCGCTGGAGGTGGCCGACCAGGTGGTGCTGATGAACAAGGGCAACGTCGAGCAGATCGGCGCGCCGGACCAGGTCTACAACCATCCGGCCTCGCCGTTCGTGTACGGCTTCCTGGGCAACGTCAACATGTTCCACGGCCGCGTGCAGGACGGCGTGCTGGCCAGCGGCGGCGCCACCTTCCAGGTGCCGGGCCAGCCGGACGCCGACGGCAAGGGCACGGCCTATGTGCGCCCGCACGACCTGGACATCGAACGCTACACGCCGGGCGCCGAGGGCATCGTCGTCAAGCTGCGCCGCGCGCACGCGATCGGCCCGCTGGCGCAACTGGACCTGGAGCGCGACGATACGGCCGAGCTGATCGAAGCCGTGATGTCCAATGAGCGTTTCAGCCTTCTGCAACTGAAGGAGGGTGAGACTTTGGTAGTGCGTCCAAAACGCCTGCATGTGTTTGTCGACGCTGGAGCTTCCATATGAATTTTCAACAATTGCGGTCGATCCGCGAAGCCGCCCGACGCGGCTACAATTTGACCGAAGTGGCCAACGCCCTGTTCACGTCGCAGCCCGGCGTGAGCCGCCAGATCCGCGAGTTGGAGGATGAACTGGGCGTGGTGATTTTCGAACGCAACGGCAAGCGCCTGACCGGCATGACCGAGCCGGGCAAGGGCATCCTCAAGATCATCGACCGCCTGCTGATCGAGGCGGAGAATTTGCAGCAGGCCAGCCTGGAATACACGGGCCAGCAAAGCGGCACGCTCAGCGTCGCCGCCACGCACACGCAGGCGCGCTACGCGCTGCCGAAAGTGGTGCAGAGTTTCCGCAGCGCGTATCCGGACGTGCGCATCGCCTTGCAGCAGAGCGCGCCGGAGCACATCGCCGAATGGATTTTGTCGGGCAAGACCGACATCGGCATCGCCACCGAGGGCTTGTCGCAGTTCCCCGATCTGGTGTCGTTCCCATGCTACCGCTGGAGCCATTTGATCGTGGTGCCGGACGGCCATCCGTTGCTGGGACGCTCGCCGATCCGGCTGGAGGATCTGGCCGAGTTCCCGTTGATCACCTACGACGTCGGCTTCACCGGCCGCGGGCATATCGACGCCGCGTTCGCGCAGGCCGGCGTCAAGCCCGACATCGTGCTGACGGCGATGGATTCGGACGTCATCAAGCAGTACGTCGCGCTGGGGCTGGGCGTGGGCATCGTCGCCTCGATGGCGTTCGATCACGGCCGCGACAAGGGCATGCGCGCGGTCGAGGCGTCGCACCTGTTCGCGCCGAACACGACGCGGCTGGCGGTGCGGCGCGGCGCCTATCTGCGCTCGTACGCGTACCACTTCATCCAGCAGTTCGCGCCCGATCTGACGCGGGCGGAAATCGACGCCGCCTTGAACGGCGGCGAGATCGTCTGACGCAAAAAAGGCCGCTGGGAAGCGGCCCTTTTTGCGATGTCAAATCCCATCCGAATACTTCTGAATCACGTAGGGCGGATTAGCGGGCAAGGCCCGCTAACCGCCGGGGGCCCATCGAAGGGGCGGCCTACCTTCCGGTAGGCCTTAAGAGCGCAGCGTAATCCGCCATCGACGAGCCGCCGACGGCCCCGGCACCCTTACCAACTGTAACCTGCCTTGGCATAGTAATAGCGGCCGTTGAAGCCGTTCGGCGCCCAGCCGCTGTACAGGTTGATGCCGTTCAGGTTGAGGTTGGCCACCGACGTGATCTTGTCCGGATACTTGTCGGTGACGTTGTCGACGCCCGCGCTCAGACGCCAGTTCTTGCCCAGCTTGACGCTGGCCGACAGATCCAGCACCCACTGCGGATCGTACACCTGATCCTGCGCCGGATTATTCTGCGGCACCGTGAAGCTGCCGTAGCGCGTCACCACGCCGCGCGCGCTCCACGCGCCCAAGGTGTAGTCGGTGGCCAGGCTGAACTTGTCCTTCGGCGAGCCGACCGTCAGGCGGTTGATGGTCTGGCGGTCGATCAGGGTCAGGCCGTTGGCGCTCAGGATGGCCGGGTTGGCGTTGACGTGTTCCACCGTGTTTTTATTGTGGTTATACGCCAGCGTGAAGTCGTAGCGCCCGGCGCCGGCCAAGTCCCAGCGATAGGTGCTGACCACGTCGACGCCGGTGGTGCGGGTGTCGATGGCGTTGGTGAAATAGCGCGCCGCGCCGACCAGCAGGCCCTGGCTGGCCAGCGTGTTGCGCAAGGTCGGCGACAAGGTCATGCTGGTTGACAGCGCGATGCGGTCGTCGATGTCGATGCGGTAGGCGTCGACGCTGGCGCTCCAGTTGCGGGTCGGTTGCGCTTGCAGGCCGACGCTGTAGTTGCGGGCTTTTTCGGCTTTCAATGGCTGCGCGCCCAGCGCGTCGGCGGCGGCGCTGCCGACGGCGAAGGTGCCGGTTTCGATCGCCGTGTTCTGACCGTTGATGATCGAGAAATTGGTGGTCGTGATGGTGTAGAACTGTTGCGCCAGCGACGGCGCGCGGAAGCCCGACGAGGCCGTGGCGCGCAGCGATACCAGCGGGTTGAACGCGTAGCGTGCCGAGCCCTTCACCGAGGTGGTGTTGCCGAAGTCGCTGTAACGTTCGTGGCGCAACGCGGCCGAGGCCGAAAACTGCTTGGTGATGTCCGCCTCGAAGTTGGCGTAGACCGATTTGTTGTGGCGGCTGTTGCTGCCGGCGTTGACCGGACGGAAGCCGGAGAAGCCCTGCGCGCCGCTGCGGTCGTAGGAAGCCGGATCGCCGGCGCCGATTTCGTATTCCTCGTGCCGCGCCTCGACGCCCAGCGCCACCGTCAACGGGCCGCTGAACGCGGCCACGGCAAACTCCTTGGCGATATCGAAGTTGAACAGGCCCTGCGTGTTCTGCAGCTTGCCGGCGTAGAAGTGGGTCGGGCTGTTGGCGCCCAGATCGAGGTTGATGGTGTTGTCAAGGTCGAGCTTGAATTTGTTGCGACCGTAGTTGAGGCTGGCGTCCCAACGCCAGCCGGACAGTTCGCCGCGCAGGCCGGTCACCAGCGACTGGTCGGTCGAGGTGCTGTCCTGCAGCGGCAGGAAGCCTTGCGGATACAGCGCGCGCGCGGGATTCGGCGTGCGCCAGGTCGCCGCCGCCGAGGTCTTGCGCTCGCCGTAGCTGGCGAAGGCGTACCAGTCGATATCGTCGGTCACCCGGTACTGGCTGTTGGCGAAGATCGTGCGGGGCTTGCTGTCCGGGTCGCCGTAGCGCTGGTTGACCTTGCCGATCTGGGCGCCGGCGGCCGGGCGCGTGTCGACGCCGGCGCGGTTGGTCGGATCGCGGTCGGCCGCCTCGATGGCCACGCGCACCCAGCCCTGGTCGCCGAGGTTGAAGCCGGTCGAGCCGCGCACGGTGCGTTGCTTGCCGTCGCCCTCCTGGTACTCGCCGTAGCCGACTTCGATGTCGCCGCCGTCCGCGCCTTTTTTGAGGATGATGTTGATCACGCCGGCGATCGCGTCCGAGCCGTATTGGGCCGCCGCGCCGTCGCGCAACACCTCGATGCGTTCGATGGCCGCCAGCGGGATCGCGTTCAGGTCGACCGGCGCCGAGCCGCGGCCCTGGGTGCCGTTGACGTTGACGACGGCCGACGTGTAGCGGCGCTTGCCGTTGACCAGCACCA
>DATMSN010000827.1:0-4290 GCA_035565375.1 Duganella sp.
CGCGCCGACAGCGTGTCGAGGTGCTCCGCCCCCAGCAGGCGTTCGCGCGCCTCGACGATGCACTCCTCCAGGAAGCGCGCCTCGTCGAGCCGCCCCTGCCGGCGCAGCACGCCGGCCAGGTTGCTCTTGCTGATCAGCGTATCGACATGGTCCTCGCCCATGCCGCGCTGCCGCAGGGTCAGGCTTTCCTCGAAACAGGCCAGCGCCTGGCGCAGCTTGCCCTCGCGGCGATACAGCTCGCCCAACAGGTTGAGGTCGCGCGCCAGCGGTTGCGACAACGCGCGCGCGCCGCCCTCCCCCAGCGCGTGGCGCGCCTCGTCGATGGCCGACAACAGACGGATCTCGCGGCTCGATTGCCACGGGAAGTAGCCGGGACCGAGCCAGTCGAGGAAGGCCTCGAACGTGCGCGTCAGCGAAAAGCGGTCGCCGCCCTGGTCCATCCGCACCGCCAGTTGCTCGCCATAGGCGAAGGTGCGGGTCTGTTGCAGCTGGACTTCGTCGAAATAGCTGTCCAGCGACACTTGCTGCATGCCATAGCAATCGCGCATCAACTGTTCGAAGATGGGCTGGTAGCCGACTATATTATGTTGGGGGTCGCCGCGCCGCCATTGCGAGCGCTGCGTGCTGTCGCCCATTTCGATGCGCGACGGCAGCGGGTAGACCAGTAGCGGGCGCTGCTCGTCCTCGTTGCTGCGCCGGTAGGCGGTGGCGCGGGCGACCAGCGCCTGCACCCCTTCCAGGCTCTGGCGGTTGGGCGTGAACACCACCACCAGTTTGCGCGGCAGCAAGGTCGTGCAAATGCCGGCGCTGTCGGTGCGGCCGGTGCGCGAATCGACCAGCACGTAGCGGAAGTGGCGCGCAAGATTGTCCGCAAAGCAACGGAATAGCGCCGGACAGCGGTCGAACAGCGCGTCCCAGTGCATGGCGGCGAGCCGCTCGGCATAGCTGTCGTCGAAGCGGCCGGCGCGCATCAGGTACAGCTGGCTGCTCTGGTCGACCCGGCTGACGTATTGCTCCCAGCCCACCGCCGCCAGCACTTCCTGCGCCAGCTCCTCGTCGTCGAGCACGTCGGCGCCCTTGCGCCGCCGATGTAGTTGCTCGCGGCAAGCTTCGAACAGTTCCAGCACGCCGGGCCGGTCCTCGCTGTGCTCGAAGTAGTGGTGCAGGCCGGGCGCTTCCATATCCCAATCGATCATCAATACCGGGGTGGTCGCGTTTTGTTGCCTCGCAAGCAAGACCGCCAGATTCGACAGGGCCATCGTGCGCCCCGTCCCACCCTTGTAAGAATAGAAAGTAACCACTTCGCCGTTGGCTGTGAGCGGTGGCAAGGACAATGATGTGGTTTCCATAGCGAACCTTTAGCGAGGGAAGTGGGGAGGAGGTAGGGCACGCCACTCGGGCGGGATGTCCGGCATGACAAAACGGCCACAGTCATGCCCGGGCGGCGTGCAGTGTTTCAGGTAGTGGTAGTGCTCGGCGATCCGCACGACGATCTTTTCGATGTCCGGCAAAAATTCCGGGTTGGTTTTCAAGTCGCCGCTGGCCAAGGTGTACCGCGAAAAATCGACATACATGCCCGGCCCCGCAATCTGCGGAGGCAAGCTCAGCGGATGTCGCGTCATGATGACCGGGATGATCAGGTGGCTGGGCAGCGTGTACCATTTCTTGCGCTCTTCTTCAATTAGTTGCATTGCTGCAAACTCACGCCGGGTATAGGCGTGGGCTTCGTACTTCGGTGTGTAAATCACAATCATGCAAACACTTTCACACAGCGCCCGGGCGATTTTCTCGTCCAGATCATCACCGCCGCCGAGCTGCTCACTGTCGACGAAAAGTTCGTTTTCGTTGTCGAAGTGGGGTTCCAGATAACACTTGAGAGCGTCAACCAAATCGTTTTTGAACTTGCTCATGTATGCATGCTGGCCGTGTGCATAGCTGAAAAAACAGCCGTGGCGGATAGTCATGGCCTCCTCCGATCCTGCTCCTTAGGGGAACAGCGCTTAACCAACTCTAACAATCGGCTCAGCAGCCACTTTGCGCCAGCGCAAACGCATGCCAAATGAAACTTGGTCGGGTCCGCTCCAGCAGCCCGCCGGTGGGCGCGCGTGGCCTCAACAAAGATGGAGGGCGTATTTTTCGATGCTTTACCCTCCGCAAGCCAAATAATGGCTATAACGCGCCAGTTTTTAGCATGATTCGCGCAAGAAACGGGCTCTTCCGGCGAAAACGCCGGCGTGCGGCCGCGCGGCCGCAACAGGACGAAGGGACGGGATGGGGGAGTAGGCAAGCTCGGGACGAGGCATGCGCGGCGTTCGGCACCGACGGCCGGCGCGCGGCGGGACCGCCGCGCGCGGTGAAAAACATACTAAAAGTTACTGATCCAAATTCTTGTTTTGGAAAAACGCCACCGCGTCCGCCTGTTCGCGGGTGCGCTTGAACGACGGCAGGCTCTGCCATATCCGCTTACCGTAAGGCTTGGAAATGACGCGCGGATCGCACAGCATCAGCACGCCGCGATCGCCCTCGTCGCGGATCAGGCGGCCGGCGCCCTGCTTCAGGTTGATGATCGCCTCCGGCAAGGTGTGGTGCATGAAGCCGTTTTTACCCTGCTTTTCCATGACCTCGATACGGGCGGCAAGCACCGGATCGTCCGGCGGCGCGAACGGCAACTTGTCGATAATGACCAAAGACAGCGCGTCGCCGCGCACGTCGACGCCCTCCCAGAAGCTTTGGCTACCGATCAGCACGCCATTGCCGGCCTTGCGGAACTGGTCGAGCAGCTCGGTGCGCCCTTTGTCGCCCTGGACAAACAGCGGATACGGCAGGCCGCGCTTCTCGAATTCGTCGCGCAGGCGCTCGGCGGCGCGCTTGACGGCACGCAAAGTCGTGCACAAAAGGAAAGTTTTCCCGCCCGCCGCCTCGATCACCGGCAACGCCAGATCCAGCACGGCGTCGGTGTAACCGATCGAATTTGGGTCCGGCAAACCTTGGGGCACATATAAAAGGCCCTGCTGTTCGTAGTTAAACGGGCTCGGCCAGGACTTCGACGGCTCGTCGGCCAAGCCCATTTGCTCGGAAAAATGGCTGAAATCATTCTTCACGGCCAAGGTCGCGGACGTGAAAATCCAGCTGCGGGGCACGCCTTCGCGCTGGCCGTTGAAGATCGGCGCGATCGACAAAGGCGTTTTATGCAGCTGCAACGAGGACGCGTAGGCCTCGACCCAGAACACCGCCTCCTCGCCTTTTTCGACGCGCGCCTTCGGATCGAATTTCCAGGACGCCAATTTTTGACCCAGTTCGATGCCGCGCTGGCGGCACTGTTCCAGCGTTTCCGCGCGGGCCGCCTGGGTCTCGAGCACGGCCAGCATGCCGTCGAGCTCGTCCTTGAGCGTCTGCAACGCCGGGAAAAAGTCGCTCGACGGCGCGATTTGCGGCAGCGACAGGCGCACGATGTCTTGCGGGAATGTCAACCTCAGGTCGCGCGCGGCCTTCTCCACCACCGTCACCACCTTGCCCCAGTCGGCGCCGTCGCGCGCGTTCGACAAGCCCTCGGCCAGCACGTCGCGGCACAATTCGAGCACTTGCGAGGTCGAAAAGGTGTCGCCGAAGAACAGGGTGGCGGTGTCGGGCAGCTGGTGCGCCTCGTCGAAGATGATGGTGTTGGCCGACGGCAGCAGCTCGGCGACGCCGGAATCCTTGAGCGCGACGTCGGCGAAGAACAGGTGGTGGTTGACGACCACCACGTCGGCCTGCTGCGCCTCCTTGCGCGCCTTCATGACGAAACAATCCTGGTAATACTGGCACTCGGCGCCCATGCAATTGTCGCGGGTCGACGTCACCAGATTCCAGATCAGCGCGTTTTCCGGCACGCGGGCCAGCTCGGCCTTGTCGCCGGAACTGGTCATTTTGAGGAAGCGCGAGATCTCGCGCAGGTGGCCGACGTCGTCGCGCGAGGTCATGCGGCCGTTCTGCAGCGTGCGTTCGAGGTGGTAGTGGCAGACGTAATTCGAGCGGCCCTTGAGCAGCGCGACCGACACCGGCGCCTGCAACGCCGCGCGCACGGTCGGAATATCGCGCAGGAACAACTGGTCCTGCAAGTTCTTGGTGCCGGTCGAGACGATGGTCTTGCCGCCCCACAGCAGCGCCGGCACCAGGTAGGCGAAGGTCTTGCCCGTGCCCGTGCCGGCCTCGGCGATCAGCGTGGTTTGCGTCGCGATCGCGGCCGCGACCGCCTTGGCCATGTCCGTCTGCGAGCGGCGCGGGCGGAAATCGCCCACAGCCGGCCCCAGC
>DATMSN010000828.1:0-2356 GCA_035565375.1 Duganella sp.
GATCTGCCGCGGCTTCATCGAGCGCGGCATCATCTGCGTGCTGGCCGACCGCGACCAGGCGGCGCTGGACCGGGCGGCGGCGGAATTGGGGCCGGGGGCGGTGGGCGTGCAGGTCGACCTGGACGACTTGAACAAATTGCCCTCCCTGCTGGCCTTTATCCAGGAGCGCTTCGGCCGGCTCGACATCCTGGTCAACAACGCCGCGATCACCGGCACCGGCCACTTCGAGGAACGCTCCGTCGATAACATCCTGGCGGAGTTGAACATCAACCTGCTGTCGCCTATCGTGCTGACCCGGCTGGCCTTCGGCGCATTGCAGCGCGCCGGCGACGGCCGCGTGATCAACACCGTGTCCCTGGGCGGCATCTTCCCGCTGCCCGAAACCAGCATCTATTCGGCCACCAAATTCGGCCTGCGCGGGGCCATGCTGTGCCTGGGCATGGACCGCGAACGGCACGGCGTGCAGGTCGGCAGCGTGCTGCCGTCGGCGACCGAGACGCCGATGCTGATGCGCGAGGCGGTCGAAGGCGGCAACACGCTGCAGTTCATGGACCCGCCGCAGCAGCCGGAAGACGTCGCGCGCCAGGTCATGCGCATGCTGGAGAGCCCATGCCTGGAGCGTTATCCGCGCCCGAGCGAATCGTGGACGGTCAGGCTGGCGATGCTGGTGCCGAACATGCTGCCCAGGTTGATACCCTTGTTCCGCAAAAAGGGGGTGCGTGGACATGCGCGGTATCTGGAGTCGCTGCGGCGGCGCGGCCTGGTCGTGAACCGCGCCGGCAAGTGGGAAATGCCGTAACAGCGCCGTAAAGGCGCCGTAACCGCCGACTAGACGGTCCGCTCCGGCATCAGCAGGCGCGGAGCGGGCACGCCCTGGCGTATCTGGTTGGGCAGGATGCCGGACCAGCGCTTGAAGGCGCGGCGGAAGTTGCGGGCGTCGGTGAAGCCGGTCGCCATCGCGATATCGACCAGCGGCATCTCGCTGCGCCGCAGCAGGTCGAGCGCGCACTCGTAACGCACCTGGTCGACCAGCCGCTGGTAGGAGGTGTCCAGTTCCGCCAGGCGGCGGCGCAGCGTGCGCTCGCTCATGTTGAGCGCCGCCCCGGCCTGCGCCAGCCCGGGCATCTCGTCGACCGAGGCCCGCAGCACGTTCATGATGGATTCGACCAGGTCGTTACGCGGCGTGTCGATCGACAGCAACTGGTCGATTTGCGCCTGCAGGCTGTCCTGCATGAAGCGGTCATGCGTCGGCAGCGGGCAGTGGTACCAGGTCATGTCGCATATCAGGCGATTGAGCGGGGCGTTGAACACCACCGGGCAGCGGAAGTATTCACTGTAGGCGCTGGCGTAGACCGGCCGCGGATAGCGCAGCTCGAGCCGCGACGGCCGAAAGTGCGAGCCGACCATCGCGCGCGCAACCTCCACCCCGCTGACGAAAATCTCCTCGATGAAAAACGGTTCCAACTCGGGATCGTGGAAGCGGGTCGCCACTTCGATCGTGAATTGGCGCTCGTCGACGACGGCTAGTTCATTGATCGTCAGCGCGCCGGCCGCGCGCTGGTATTTAATCAGGTAGAGCAGCGCCTCGCCCAGGGTGGGGCAGGTGAGCATGCCCAGGCCGGGCAGGCCGAAGCACACCACCGTCTGCCGCGCGCCGGTGGCGATGCCGATGGCCGGATCGCCCCAGCGCTGCATGGCGCGCCGCACCAGCATGCTGGTTTGCCGGTAGGAGACGCGAAAACCGGCGTCGCAGAGATTCTCCGGCGTGAATCCCAGCCCCTTGCACAGCCTTTCCGCCGAATGGCCACGGCTGGCCAGCAGCTGCAATACCTGGCGTATCACATGGGGCGGAACGTCGGCATCGGCGTCGGGGAGGTGCGGTTTTACCGGCATGGGCCACTCCTTCAAGGTGATGAACGAGGCTAGCACAGGATGCGCGCGCCGGCGCGGCGGAGCGCGCTAAATGGCCGCCATTGTGTCTTTTTTGGCCGCTTGGGACCCGTCCGCCGTGGCATCCGTCGTATGCTTTGACCACGGCAAATCGTGCCGCCCGCAACCATGGACAAGCGATGACCACCACACCAGGGCCCGACGTCGACGCCGTGAAAACCACGGCCGCTTCCACCTTGATTCTGTCCTCCGCCTGGGCGCTGGGCATCGGCGGCACCACCATGATGCCGCTGCTGGTGACCAACACCATGGCGCGTCTGCATTTCGACGAGGGCCAGGCAACGCTGATGACCGGCGTCGAGATGATCGGCATGCTGGCCGGTTGCATCCTGCTGCCGCCGCTGGCGCGCCGCTGGCCGGCGCATGGCACCGCGGTGGCGCTGGTGCTGCTGGCGCTGTGCCAGAT
>DATMSN010000829.1:0-3873 GCA_035565375.1 Duganella sp.
GGTGCCGCCGCCACCGCGGCCGCGGCGGGCAACACGCGCATCGTCAACTTCCTCAACGTCAGCGCACCGCAGCAGGTGATGCTGGAGGTGAAGATCGCCGAAGTATCCAAGACGCTGCTCGACAAGCTGGAGGCGGGTCTGCTGGTGAGCATGGGCGGTGGCAGCTGGCAGACCACGCTGGCGTCGAACTTCATCACCGGCACGCTCAAAGGGATGCTGGGCATCGGCCGCCCGGACGGCAACCGCGCCAGCATCGAGGCCGACAAGAAGGAGGGCATGATACGCATCCTGGCCGAGCCGACGGTGATGGCCATCAGCGGCCAGGAGGGCAGCTTTCTGGCCGGCGGCAAGATCTTCGTCCCGGTCGCGCAGGACAACAACAAGGTGACGCTGGAGGAAAAGGAGTTCGGCGTCGGCCTGCGTTTCACGCCGACCGTGCTGGCCGGCGGCCGCATCAACCTGCGCGTGGCGCCGGAGGTGTCGGAAATATCGCGCGAAGGCATCGGCATCACGGCCTCCGGCTTCACCGGCGGCGCCATCCTGCCGCTGATCACCACGCGGCGCGCCGCCACCACGGTGGAACTATTCGACGGCCAGAGCTTCGCCATCGGTGGCCTGATCAAGAACAACCACACCACCAATATCCACGGCCTGCCGATATTGGGCGAGCTGCCGGTGCTCGGCGCGCTGTTCCGCAGCACCGACTTCCAGCAGGACCGCACCGAATTGCTGTTCGTGGTCACCCCGCACCTGGTCAAGCCGCTGCCGGCCGATTACAAGCTGCCCACCGACGGCGTGACGGCGCCCAGCCGCGCCCAGCTTTTCCTCGGGGGCCAGATGGAAGGCACGCCGCCTCAGGATACGGAAAAACGTCAATAACCACCTAGGAATCACTATGCGACTTCTTCTCAGCATGCTGGCGGCGTGCACGCTGGCCGCCTGCGCCAACACCCATCCGGTGCCGACCACGCCGCACTGGGACAACCAGTTCGGCGACAACGCCCGCGCCACGCTGGCGCGGCAAGTCATCGACCCGCGGGCGGGGCGCAACGCCGATCCCGTCGCCGGCATGGACGGCCGCGCCGCGCACGCGGGCTATGAGCGCTATCAGCGCACCTACAGCGGCGCCACCCCGGCGCCGGCATTCATGATCAGCGGCGACGCTAAATAAGGGCCGACGATGAAAGCACTGATGATCAGCAGGGACAGCCTGCTACACGCGGAAATCGCCGCACAAGGTTCGGCGCGCATGCCGGCGGTGCAGCTGGTGGCGTCGCGCAACGGTCTGCGCGACGCCGTCGAACGCCCGTTGCCGGATATGCCGGAGTTGGTGATCTTCGACGCCAGCGACGTCGAACCGGCCGAGGCGGACCTGGTCGAACGCCTGGGCAAGACCTATCCATCGGCGTCGTTCATGCTGCTCACCCGCGAGCCGCAGCAGGATTTGCTGATCCGCGCGATGCGGGCCGGCATGCGCGAGGTGCTGCAGCTGCCGCTGGTGCACAAGGCCTTCCACGAGGCGATGGACCGCATCGAGGTGTCGGCCGGCGTCAGCCAGATGCGCGATGGCAAGGTGCTGGCCTTCATCTCATGCAAGGGCGGCAGCGGCGCCACGTTCTTGTCGACCAATTTCGGCTACGCGCTGGCCGCTCTGGCCGACAAGAAGGTGCTGCTGATCGACCTGCACGGACAGTTCGGCGACGCCACGCTGTACGTGTCGGACCAGAAGCCGGCGATGACGCTGTCCGATATCTGCGGGCAAATCAGCCGCATGGACGGCTCCTTCCTCGATTCGTGCCTGGTGCACGTGGCGTCGAACTTCGGCGTGCTGGCGGCGGCCGACGATCCCAACCACCTGGTCGACATGAAGCCGGAGCACATGGACGCGATCCTGCGCGTGGCGCGCCAGCACTATGATTACATCGTGCTCGATGTCGGCCGCCAGATCGACGCCATCTCGCTGCGCGCGCTCGACCAGGCCGACGCCATCTATCCGGTGCTGCAACTGGCGCTGCCGGACATCCGCGACGGCCGCCGCCTGCTCGACATCTTCCGCTCGCTGGGCTATCCGAGCGATCGCACGCGCCTGATCGTCAACCGCTACGAGAAGGGCGGCAAGTTGCGGCTGATGGACCTGGAGCAGGCGCTGGGCGCCGACGTGATGCACACGGTGCCCAACGACTACATGTCGGCCACCGACTCGGTCAACCAGGGCATCCCGGTGCTGCAGCTGTCGCGCAGCAGCGCGGTGGCGCGCAGCCTGGCCGACCTGGTGGAGCTGGTGACGGCGCGCCGGGTTTCCGAAAGCAAGGGCCTGTTCGACCGCCTGTTCGGGCGCGCCGACAACGATTAGATAGGAGCGGCACATGAGCTTACGCGAGCGTTTGTCCAGCGGCGACGACGGCCGGCAGGGCAGCAATCCCCCGGGACTGGCCGCCGCCGCCTATCAGGAGCTGAAAAAGAGCATGCACCAGACGATCATGGACCGCATCGATCTGGAGCGCCTGCAGCGGCTCACGCCGGAGCAGTTCAAGCACGAGCTGGCGCTGCTGGTCCAGCGCATCATCGAGGAGGAGCGCATCGTGCTCAATCAGCACGAGCGGCACAACCTGGTACTCGACATCCAGCACGAGATGCTCGGCTTCGGCCCGCTCGAGCCGCTGCTGGCCGATCCCGGCGTGTCCGACATCCTGGTCAACACCTACTCGATGGTGTATGTCGAACGGGCCGGCCGGCTGGAGCTGACCAGCGTCACCTTCAACGACAATGCCCACCTGATGAAGATCATCGAGAAGATCGTCTCGCGCGTGGGCCGGCGGGTCGACGAATCGAGTCCGATGGTCGACGCCCGCCTGCCGGACGGCTCGCGCGTGAACGCCATCATTCCGCCGCTGGCGATCGACGGCCCGATTTTGTCGATCCGGCGCTTCTCGGTCAACCCGCTGACGATCGAGAACCTGCTCGACAACCGCAGCCTGACGCCGCCGATGGTGCAGGTGCTCAAGGCCCTTGGCCACGCCAAGGTCAACATCCTGATCTCGGGCGGCACCGGCAGCGGCAAGACCACCTTGCTCAACGTGCTGTCCGGATTCATCCCGGCGAGCGAGCGCATCGTCACCATCGAGGACGCGGCCGAGCTGCAGATGCGCCAGCCGCACGTGGTCCGGCTGGAGACGCGCCCGCCCAACATCGAAGGCAAGGGCGAGGTCAATCAGCGCTCGCTGGTGCGCAACGCGCTGCGGATGCGGCCCGACCGCATCATCCTCGGCGAGGTGCGCGGCGCCGAGGCGCTGGACATGCTGCAGGCGATGAACACCGGCCACGAGGGTTCGCTCGCCACGGTCCACTCGAACACGCCGCGCGACGCCCTGGCGCGGCTGGAGAACATGGTCAGCATGGCCGGCGTGAACCTGACCTCGCGCGCCACGCGCCAGCAGATCTGCGCCGCCGTGACGGTGGTGATGCAGGTCTCGCGCCTGACCGACGGCACGCGCAAGCTGGTCAGCCTGCAGGAGGTGACCGGCATGGAGGGCGAGGTGATCGCCATGCACGAGATCTTCCGCTACGAGCAAAAGGGCGTGGACGCCAACGGCAAGGTGCAGGGGGCCTTTTCCGCCACCGGCGTGCGGCCGCGCTTCGCCGAGCGCCTGCGCATGTTCGGCATGCCGGTGCCCGATTCGGTCTTCGATCCCGACCGCATCTACGAGTAGCCGCGATGGACGCCATCTTTTCCACCTTCGTGGTGCTGCTGTTCGCGGCCGTGATCCTGATGATCGAGGGCGCGTGGCTGTGGTGGTCCGGCGCCCATGGCGGCGGCGCGCGGCGCATCGCCAAACGTTTGCGCCTGATGGCCGAGCGCGGCGAGGGCGGCGT
>DATMSN010000830.1:0-3379 GCA_035565375.1 Duganella sp.
AGCGGCGCGTACCGCTGCAGGCTCCCCAGCGACCAGCCATCGGCGACGATATGGCACGCCTTCCGCAACAGCGCCGCGTCGTCGTTGAAGGCGAGGCGTTCAGGCAGGTGCGCGGCGTGGGCGCGCACCACGGCCGCCAGATGCTTCAAGTTGTGCAGGGCGTTCATTTGCTGTCCCGTTCGATGGGTGAAGGATCGCCGGCGGCGTCCGCCGGCTGGCAAACGCGGCGAGCAACCAGCACGTAGCCCATCCATTACGACCATTAAACGCCGCGCGACGGCGAAAGAATACTGTCAAGTCTGACAGGGTAAAACTTTCAGGACAGCAGCGCGATCAGCGCGCTCGGGTGGATCGACCATCCCGCCAGGCCCGACAACCCCATCAGCACGCCGAACGCGGTCGGTACCAGCGCCACGAAATACAGCGCCCACAATTGCGTCAGCGCCGTCACGGCCAGCAACGAAATGGCGATCGCCAGCAGGGCGTCCGACAGGTCGAACTGGTCGTCCCTGAAGTTGGCGGCGTCGTAGATTTTCTGATCGTTCTCGGCGTCCACCCTGGACTCGGCTTTTTTGCGGCCCTGCTCCTGCGCCAGCGCCTCGTACTGCTTGATGGCATCCTGGTAATTGGCCTGCTCGACGCCGGAACGGCCGGCGGCCGCCAGCTTCAATTGCACCACGGTGGCCTTGGCGACCTCCTCGCGCACGTTGCGGGCCTGATAAAAGGCCCAGTGGTCGACGCGGTTGGCTTGCGCCTGCTGCATGCTTTGGTTGATGTTGTCGTCCTTGACTTTGCAGATGCCCATGAAGGTCGCCAGCAGCGCGACCGTGATGGCGACGGTGGCATTGAGCTTGCGGTCGGACGGCGCGGGTTCGTTTTGGGTGTCGACAAGTTCCAATGGTTCCATGATGCAAGTAAGGAGTGGAAAACCGCCAGCATACCCGATCTTCCACCGCCGATCTTCCGCCGCTACAGCAGACCGAGCAGGGCCGCCTTGATGACGGCGGCGGTCTTGTTGACCGCCCCCAGTTTTTCCAGCGAGTTATTGATGTGGAAGTTGACGGTGCGCTCAGAGATGCTCATGATCTGCCCCACCT
Organism: Duganella sp.; assembly: GCA_035565375.1. GTDB lineage: Bacteria > Pseudomonadota > Gammaproteobacteria > Burkholderiales > Burkholderiaceae_D > Rugamonas. Next base: position 1,098 of record DATMSN010000830.1, read on the forward strand.
CGCCGGAGGTCTTGCCGTCGGCGGTCCAGCGCAGCACCTCGATCTCGCGCGACGTGAGCGCGGCGCCGGCGGCCTGGTCGGCGCCACGGCGGTTGTTGATCAACTCGCTCATGCCGGCGTGCGCCAGCTGCGCCAGCACCGTCATCTGCATCGAGTTCTTGCGCAGCTCGGCCGCCGTCAGCAGCTCGTCCGAGCGCGCCAGCGTCAACATGCCGACCGCGCCCTGGGCGTTGTAGGACGACTGCGCCCAGCCCACCTTCAGGCCGTGCGCGCGGGCGTCCTCCCACAGCGGTCGGGCGTCCTGGAACACTTCCTCGCTCCACACCAGCGGCAGCACCGAGCGGATGCCGTGCGCCACGGTCGGATCGACCGCCAGGTATTGCTGGTCCTTGTAGCGCTGCTGCCATGCCTGGGAATAGTTGTTGAGCAGGACGACCTTGGGATTGGACAACGGCAGCCGCGCGCGCATGCCGTAGGCGCAATGGTCGAAGCCCAGTTCGCGCGCGGCGCCCGACAGCGCCGCGAAAAAGGCTGCCTCGGTGGTCGCCGTCATCAGCGCCAGCGTGTGCCGGTCCTGCCAGTTCGCAAAGTCGTCTTCCACGACCATCCCTCCACGCATCGACGGCGGCCGCCTGCCGGCTTGGCAATGTCTGAACAAACAGCGGCGGTCCGTGCTAACCGGGCGCATCGCGGCCGCCCGCGCCAGTGCCGCGCCGGCGTGACACACGTGAGTTGTAGGTAGCAAGTGTCACCATATCAGCACCATCGGGCGCGGTCAAAGAGAAATGCAGGGTAACTCATGATGTTCTTTTGATCAGCATCAGCTACACAAAAAACAGGCGATATCGGGGTATGGCTGTGGCGCAAAATCCGCCCCGACCGGCGCCCCGCCGCGCGCCCTCTGTCATTTCTGACAGTTACCGCGTGTGGCGGAAAAAGGTTCAATGGTCACATTGACAACCGATCCACTCTCCCGGAGCCACCATGCGACTTACCTCAGGCAAAACGAACACACTATCCCCCGCCCTATTCACCAAAGTGGCCCACTACCGTTACCAGGTGTTCATCGAAACCCTGGGATGGGAGCTGCAAACCCGCAACGGCGAGGAACTGGACCAGTTCGACCACCCCGAGACGTTGTATGTGGTATCGCAGGACGCCGACGGCCATGTCAACGGCTGCGCCCGCCTGCTGCCGACCACCGGCCCCTACCTGCTCGGCGAGGTATTCCCGCAGTTGATGAACGGGCTGCCGGTGCCGCGCAGCGCCGACGTGTGGGAATTGTCCCGTTTCGCGGCGGTGGACTTCAACCAGCGCTCAAGCTCGGCCCTGTCGCAGTTCTCGTCGGAAATCACCGTCAACCTGCTCAAGGAATCGATCGCCTTCGCCGCCGCCCACGGCGCCAAGCGCCTGATCACGGTCTCGCCGCTGGGCATCGAACGGCTGCTGCGCCGGCTCGGCGTGCACTGCCACCGGGCCGGGCCACCGATGATCATCGATGGCCACCCGATCTTCGCCTGCTGGATCGAAATCGATCCACCAGCCGCCTGAGGCCGCCAGCCCGGGCCCACGCCAGGTGTCCGTCTCGGACAGAAAGCGCATCGTCATGTGTGACACAGGTTACATTCGCATGTCCTACGCCCAGTTGCAGCGCGTCCGGCTGGTCCACCTGGTGTCCGGGGTGGACCAGGACGAGCCGGCCGACGGCGCCGGCCACGCCACCAGCACCGCCATCGGCGGCTACACCGAATGGGTCAGCCAGGGCGGCCTGATGATCACCGTCGGCTGGGATTGGCAAATGCTGCCCCAGCGCGGATGCGCGTTGGCGCGCGCCAGCCCGCCGTCGAGCAACCTGATGCTGCAAAGCCCGGCCGGGGACGACCTCGGCCCCCGCAAGACAGCGATATTGCTGGAAACCTTCATCGATAACTTCAGTTGGCAGTCAGAGGCGCTACAATATATAAACATTCGCTATAGCAATTAACTGATCGATGGCGCTTGCGCCGGCCGCCCGCTCCGCCATGGACCGGCGGCTGTTGGCCATGCGCCGCCGGTAACCCTATGCCATCGACCTGCGCCGACTCCTACATCCGTCTATCCCTCGAGCAATTGCAGGCCGTGCGCCTGGAGCACCTGATCTCCGACATCGACGCCGACCATCCGCCGGCCGGGGGCGAGGCCACCGTCATCAGCGGCTACACCGAGTGGGCCAGCGCGGAGGTGCCGCGTGTCTCGCTCGGCTGGGACTGGGAACTGGCGCCGCACGACGGCGGCCTGCGCCC
>DATMSN010000831.1:0-8292 GCA_035565375.1 Duganella sp.
TGGGCAACCTGATGATGCGCTTCCCGAAAGGCGCGGTCTCCAGCGACACGACCAAAGTTCGCAAGGTCCACAAGGACATCGCCAAACTGCTCAAAGCTTCGGGGATCGGATAACCGCCATGCATCTCACCCTCGCCCAAATGGCCGTCACGGCGCTGCTGGTCGCGCTGCTACCGCTGTCGCTGGTCTACACCTCGTCCGACGCCAGCAAATACCGCAAGCTGGTGTGGGTCAGCGTGTTCCTGACGTTCGACCTGATCGTGTTCGGCGCCTTCACCCGCCTGACCGATTCCGGCCTGGGCTGCCCGGACTGGCCGGGCTGCTACGGCGCCGCCAATCCCTTCCTGGCGCACGCCCAGATCGTCGCCGAGGAGGCGCTGCGCCCGACCGGCCCGGTCACTGTGGTTAAGGCCTGGATCGAGATGATCCACCGCTACCTGGCGATGGCGATCGGCGTGCTGATCGTGGCGATGATGGGGCAGGCGTGGTACCAATGGCGCAAGTCGAAGGGCACGCGCGCCGAGTACGCGCCGGGCATGCCGACCTTGCTGTTCTTCTTCGTCTGCCTGCAGGGCGCGTTCGGCGCCTGGACCGTCACCTTGAAGCTGCAGCCGGTGATCGTCACCACCCACCTGCTGCTGGGCATGGGACTGCTGGCGCTGCTGGTGTGGTACGGCGGCCGCCAGAACCAGCTGATTTCGCCGGTGCGCACGGTCACGGCGTCGCCGCCGGCGATGCGCAACATCCGCCTGCTGGCCGCCGCCTCGGCGCTGATCCTGCTGGTGCAGATCGCGCTGGGCGGCTGGGTCAGCACCAACTACGCGACCTTGGCCTGCACCGATTTCCCGCTGTGCGGCGGCAAGCTGGTGCCGGAGATGGATTTCGAGCACGGTTTCACCTTGTGGCGCGAGTTGGGCAAGACCGCCGCCGGCCACTACCTGCCGTTCTCGGCGTTGACGGCGATCCACTGGGTGCACCGGAACATGGGCTTGGTGGTCGCTTTGGTGGCCGGCTACACGGCCTGGCGCGCGTGGGAGCATCCGGCGCTGCACAAGACGGCGCGCGGCATCGCCATCGCGCTGGCGGTGCAGATCGCCAGCGGCGTCGCCACCATTTACCTGAGCTTCCCGCTGACCATCGCGGTGCTGCACAACGCCGGGGCGGCCATGCTGGTCCTGCTGCTTACCATGTTAAACTACAAGGCTAAGTACCAGTACGATCTTGCCAAAAAAGCAGCTTCAGGCTCGGCTTTTCCGCAGATCTTGCCGGTCAGGCAACGATAAGCAGCCCTAATGACCACTCACACCGCAATCTCCAAACCACCCAGCCGCGCCTCGCAATATTGGGCGCTGACCAAGCCGCGCGTCACCCAGATGGCGGTGTTTTGCGCCGTCATCGGCATGTTCCTCGCCACCGAGGGATTGCCGGACTGGCGCGTCGTGGTCGCCGCCACCATCGGCATCTGGCTGCTGACCGGCGCCGCCTTCGCCGTCAACTGCCTGGCCGAGCGCGAAATCGACGCCCGCATGGCCCGCACCGCGCGCCGGCCGATGGCGCTGGGCGACATCACCGTCATGCAGACGATGGTGTTCGCCGCCGTCATCGGCGGCGCCGGCATGTGGATCCTGTACACGATGGTCAATCCGCTGACGATGTGGCTGACCTTTGTCACCTTCATCGGCTACGCCATCATCTACACGATGATCCTGAAGCCGTCCACGCCGCAGAACATCGTCATCGGCGGCCTGTCCGGCGCCATGCCGCCGGCGCTGGGCTGGGCCGCCATCGCCAACGAGGTGCCGATGGAGGCGTGGCTGCTGGTGCTGATCATCTTCGTCTGGACGCCGCCGCACTTCTGGGCGCTGGCGCTGTACCGCCGCGACGACTACGCCAAGTCCGGCCTGCCGATGCTGCCCGTCACGCACGGCATGCAATTCACGCAGTTCCACGTCTGGCTGTATTCGATCGCGCTGGCGGCCACCACGTTGCTGCCGTTCGCGGTGCAGATGAGCGGGTTGATCTACCTGGTCAGCGCGGTGATCCTCAACGCCGTGTTCCTGCGCCACGCGTGGAAAATCTACCGCCATTACACCGACCTGGTGGCCCGCAAGGCGTTCACCTGGTCGATCATTTACCTGTCGCTGCTGTTCGCGGCGCTGCTGGTGGATCACTACCTCAAACTATGAAAAAAATCCTCGCCCTGGGCCTGCTGGCCGTCTCCCTGATGTTGGCCGGCTGCGGCGAGAAAACCGCGGCGGCGCCGACGTTCCAGAGCGTCGACATCACCGGCGCCGCCTTCGCGCGCGACTTCGCGCTGACCGACCACACCGGCAAGCCGCGCACGCTGGCCGACTTCAAGGGCAAGGTGGTGGTGATGTTCTTCGGCTTCACCCAGTGCCCGGACGTGTGCCCGACGACGATGGCCGAAATGTCGGCCGTGATGAAGGAACTGGGTCCGAAGGCCGACCAGGTGCAGGTGCTGTTCGTCACCGTCGACCCCGAGCGCGACACCAAGGAACTGCTGTCGCAGTACGTGCCGGCGTTCGACCAGCGCTTCCTCGGCCTGTACGGCACGGCCGCGCAGACCGCCGCCGTCGCCAAGGAGTTCAAGGTGTTCTACTCGAAGGTCGAGGGCAAGACGCCGGGCAGCTATTCGATCGACCACACCGCCGCCAGCTATATCTTCGACCGCAACGGCAAGGTGCGCCTGCTGGTGCGCCACGGCCAGGGCCCGGCGCCCATCGTCCACGACATCAAACAGCTGCTGTCGTGAGCGGGGGCGGCATGGGACAGCGCTTTCAGCCTTTTACCCGCCTCGCCGCCGTCATCCTGCTGGTGATCGGCTGCCTGTTCGTGCTGCGGCCGTTCCTGGCCGCGATCCTGTTCGCCTGCGCCATCGCCATCTCCAGCTGGCCGCTGTATCTGCGGCTGCTCGAGCGCGTGAAGGGGCGGCGCTGGCTGGCCGCCATCATCATGAGCGTCGGCCTTACCTTGCTGATCGTCGTGCCGCTGACCCTGGTCACCTGGAACATCGCCGACAACGCCTCCGAATTCTACGACCACATCAAGGGCGACCTCGACACCGGCACCCTGTCGCCGCCCGCATGGCTCAAGGACATCCCGGTCGTCGGCGAGATCATCGACACCTATCTGCGCAAGCTGCTGGGCAGCCGCGAGGAATTGGTCGACACCGCCAAGGGCATGCTCGAGCCGGCGCGCCACTTCCTGCTCGGCAGCGGCATGGTGCTGGGCAGCGGTGTGGCGCAGGTCAGCCTGGCCGTGTTCGTCAGCTTCTTCCTGTATCGCGACGGCCAGTACATCGTGGTGTCGCTGTCGAACGCGATGAACAAATTGATCGGGGCGGAGCAAAGCCTGTCCGTCTCCGACACCGTCAGCCGCACCGTGCGCGGCGTCATGTACGGCCTGCTGGGCACGGCGCTGGCGCAATCGGTGGTGGCGGCGATCGGCTTTTTGATCGCCGGCGTGCCGGCCGTGGCGCTGCTGTCGGTCGCGACCTTCCTGTTCTCGCTGATCCCGGTGGGGCCGCCGCTGATCTGGGGCGGGGCGGCGCTGTGGCTGTTCAACGAGGGCAGCGTCGCGTGGGGCGTGTTCATGCTGGTGTGGGGCGTGTTCCTGATCAGCGGCGTCGACAACGTCGTCAAGCCCTTGCTGATCAGCCGCGGCAGCAGCCTGCCGTTCATCCTGGTGCTGCTGGGCGTGATGGGCGGGGTGCTGGCGTTCGGCTTCGTCGGCCTGTTCATCGGGCCGACGTTGCTGGCGGTCGGCTTGGGCTTGTTGCGGAACTGGACCGGTCAGCCGGTTTGAGACGGCGTTGTGGGCGACCTGTCGTTCACACGTCCGCTACAGGTGTCTCACTTCGTCCGGCGGGGTTTCCCAGTTATCGTTGCGGCCGTCCAGATAGGTGATCGGCGCGTTTATCAGCTCTTCGCTGGTGACGTCGTCGAGGCAGGTCACATTGACGGCATAGAACTCGCCCCAACGCGGCGAGTTGCCGATACCAAATGAGCGCACGCCGCAGTGACGGCAAAACAAATGCTTGTCCCGTTTGGTCAGGAACTGGTAAATGGTGAGGTCCGCTTCGCCGGAGATGAGCCGAAACGCCGCCGGCTGGACGATGGCCGGCCAGAACCTTACCTTGGTACAGATCGAACAGTTGCAGCGCAAGGTACCCTGGCTTAAATCGATGTCAGCCTCAAAGCGCACTGCGCCACAATGGCAGCTTCCATGGTAAGTCTTCACGGCCCCTCCAACTGGTTCGATAGCGTCCGGGACTAATCCAGGTCGGCGTTGTCCTCGGTGTCATCCTTCGGAATGACCTTCACCAGCAGGATGCGCGGCCCGTTCATCTTCTTGGCGACGATATCGAAGTGGCGGAAGCTGATGCGCTGACCCTGTTTCGGGATGTCGCCCAGCTTCAGCATGATCAGGCCGCCGACCGACTCCACCTCGTCCATCCCCAGTTCCTCGTTCTCGATATCGATGCCCAAGGTGCGTTCGAGCGAGAAGATCGGCAGGCTGGCCTTGCCGATCAGCGTGCCGTCGGGCTGCTTGAGCCAGTCGTTCTCGTTGAGGCGGAACTCGTCGTGGATCTCGCCGACCATCGCGCCGAGCAGGTTGTCGAGCGTGATGAAGCCCAGCGGGCGCTTGCCTTTCTCGCCGATCAGCGCGAAGTGCGGCGCGCCGTCGCGGAAGCGGCGGAACTGCTCGAGCGCCGGCGTGCGCGCCGAAATCGTCTCCACCGGCCGCAGGAACGGCGTCAGGTCCGTGATCGGCTTGCCGGACTGCTGGGCAAAAAACAGATCCTTCAGGTGCACCACGCCCAGCACCGTCTCGCCATCCTTGTCGTAGTAAGGATAGCGGCTGAAGCGGTTGCGCAGCATGGTTTGCAGGTTGTCTGCCAGCGAGCGGCTCGCGTGCAGGCTGATGACCTCGTTGATCGGGCGCATCAGGTCCGACACGGCCAGATCGCTGAAATCGAGCGAATGGGCCAGGATGTTGCGCTCGTCCTTGTTGTATTTCTCACCAGGCTGGCTGGTGCGCAGGATCATCTTCAATTCCTCGACCGAATAGTGGCTGTCGTGGCCGCCCTTGCCGGACAGCCCGGCCAGGCGCAGCACCATGTTGGCGCTGCCGTTGAGCACCCAGATGAACGGATACATGGCCCAGTAGAAGGCGTACAGCAGCGGCGCGCACCACAGGCCGATCGCTTCCGGCATGCGGATCGCCAGCGACTTCGGCGCCAGCTCGCCGACGACGATGTGCAGGAACGAGATCACGCCGAAGGCGAAGATGAAGGCGATGCTGTGGACCAGTTTGGGCGAATCGACGCCGATGGCGGTCAGGAACGGCTCGAGCAGGCTGGCGAAGGCCGGTTCGCCGACCCAGCCCAGGCCCAGCGAGGCGAGCGTGATGCCCAGTTGGCAGGCCGACAGGTAGGCGTCGAGCTGGCCGTGTACCTTGCCGAGGATGCGTCCGCGTAGTCCCTGGGTCTTGGCGATGGCGCGAACGCGCGTCTTGCGCAGCGTGACGATGCCGAATTCGGCCGCCACAAAGAATCCATTGAGCGCGACCAGGAGCAGGGCGAGCACGACAAGCATAACGTTTTGCATAGGGGCCGAGCGGCAGTTTACGTAGTTAAAACACGCATCTTAAACGACTGCGCGCGGAAGGCGCGCAAATTGCCGCTTATTAATGACAAATCGAGATCGCTCCGGGCCCCCTCCGGCGACATTGATGTGTCACAAACGCCGTTTATACGCACCAGCTAGCATGAAGCGAGTGAGTGGCTGGCTTCGGTGTTTCAGGCCCTCATCGTGCTGGTTGAAACCGGCGAAATCGCCGCTTCCGCCTGGCGGGCGCGGCGCCCCTACCTACGGTGTACAAAGGAGAACGACGATGTCAACGAATCATAGCAATGGACCTGAAGTCATTACCGCCCCCCGGTCCGGGCAGGACGAGGCGATGGACTTAGCTTCCTCGGCGGGGGCGCTCGGAATCGTCACCGTGGTGCAGGAGATCGACGAAGCGGCGGTGGTGCCGCTGGCGGGCGGCGCCGTCCAGCACCAAGTGCTGGAAGGGTACGGCTACACCTACCGGCACAACTGGGGCGGCCGGCACGGCGAGGTGATACTGAGTCTCAACTCGCCCAGGCTGCCCCTGATCACCCCTCGTTCACGCATTTTCGTGGCGGTTAGCGAGGGCGTGGCGGGCGGGCCGGACGCTGGCAAGTTCATCGGGGCGGCCTCATTCACCGTGCGCAACGTCGCGCCAAGGGCCAACGGCGTCGACATCTGGGTAAGCATCGCTTGGCCTTTCGACATTTTGCTCTACGCCGACTACTTTGTGGTTACCCCGCCTCCCTTCGCCGTCAACTAAAAATGTCCAAAGCGAGCAAAAGAGTTGGTCATCCCGCCCGATCGTATCGCTGGAGGTACGGCGATGGCGTCGGGCGGGTTGGGAAGGAGGCAGCCGTTCATCGAACCTCACGGCCTCCTTCGTCGAGGTCCATGATGGGGCTTAGGCCTCGTCTTTGGCAGGACGCGTTCAATCGCTCCGCCGTTGATACCCAATTCTCGCTATCGGTGCGCTATCGCTTGTTCAAGCGAGCGTTTGCGGTGGCGTATCGGATGTGCCCGCGAATTCCAACGTCTCGGCCTGGCGGCGGCGAAGCAGGCCGGCCAATACCGTCCCGTCGCACCGGTCCCACCGGTCAAACTGTTCGGCGGCCCCGGCGAAGTCGCCGGCGTTGAGCAACGATAGCAGCGTCGACTGGGCGAGATTCCCGCGTCCCAGATTGAAATCGAAGTCAACCAACGCGTCGAATTCGTCTTGCGTGAGTTGGACGGTCACCAACCGGTTCACGTCGTTGACACTGTTTTGTATATTGGCGCGCAAGTCGGCGATGGCTTGTTCCTGTGTGATGGTCGAGCCCGGAACCACGCCATGCGTGTTGCCGTAGCCGTTGGTCCAGACGCCACCGGAATCCTGGTAGGCGGTCAACTTGCATCCTTCGAATTGTTCCGTCAGAGCGAGTCCGCTACCGCTGTATTGCATTTTTTGGTCCATGCGAATGGCCTTTCCAGGAAGGAGAACTCCCCCACGATTATGGAGCAAACCAAGCTGGAGACTCTCTCGAAAAGTAACGGGTATAAAAAAGTCGTGGCGAGGCGGTATGATCGGTTGGATCTGGATCGTTTTTATAACTAACCTGGCGAGGTTTGCGATGATACGAGTTTTTGATTCCGAGGAATCGGATTTCGCGGCGGTCTGCCGAATCTACGTTGATGCGAAGCGTGACGAACTGGCATGCGAGGATCAGCGCATTGAAGTCATTCCGCTGCGAGAGGATGCGCGCATCCTGGCGGCGTTTCGCGAATCCGATGTCATCGTCCACGATGATGACGGGGTTGTCGGATTCGCGGCGATCTTCGATGGACAATTGCGGGCATTGTTCGTGCACAGTTCGTCGCGCGGAAAAGGCGTCGGACGGGCCTTGCTGAGTGCCGCGCTGGCCCGTTCGCCAGCAGGGCTATCACTGCATGTGGCGGAGTCCAATCTGAATGCTCGACAATTTTATGAGCGGAGCGGATTTGTTCTCGAGGGCAGGTCGGAGCGGCACTATAACGGCTGTGACATCAGTTACGTAAAGATGTCGTGCTCCGTCGTTAGGTCTGGCGAGGTTGGCTCGGCAGACCGGGCCGGGTGAGACGGAATTCGGCATCGCGCTCGTTCAACTCGCTTCGGGTCCATCCTTCGGCGGTATAAAATCTGTCGGCCCGCGTATCTTTCGACGTGCTCAAATGAACGCTGTCGTGGCCGAGGGCGAACAGCCAGTCCACCGCGACCTGCAGCAAGCGCTTGGCGAGTCCCCTGCCTTCATAGTCCTGCGCCACGAACAGCGCCCAGATCGACGCGTCGTTTTTGGCCGCGTAGGAAAATCCGACGATCTCGCCGTCGGCTTCCGCAACCCAGCCGCGGCCCAGCGTTTCCAGATAATCCCGATACATCTGCTCGGTTACCCGGCTCGGATCGGAAAGGACGTTTTCCTTGACGCTCAAGCGAATAGCCGACATCGCTGGGATGTCGAGGTGAGTGGCCTGTCGAAGATTCATTATTTCCGGTATCCCACGTTACGGGCGATCGGAGATTTTAGCAGACCGTTGAGGTGGCGCCTGACGCACGCAAAGTCATGTCCCTTGCGCGCCGCTTAGATAGTATCTTCCCCTGTGCCACTCGACATCCAGCATGCGCTCAAAGCCCGGCGGCGCAATAT
>DATMSN010000832.1:0-4597 GCA_035565375.1 Duganella sp.
CGCCGCGCCCGCCGCCGCTGTCGCCGCCAAGGCCGCCCCGGACGGCATCGACCTGAGCGGCTTCAAACTGCCCAAAGGCTTCCGCATCAGCGTCTACGCCAGCCAGGTGGAGACCGCGCGCAGCATGGTCGTGTCCGACTCCGGCATCGTCTATGTCGGTTCACGCAAGGCCGGCAAAGTGTACGCGCTGGTGCCGCGCGCCGACAAGCAGAGCGCCGACGTGGTCACCATCGCCACCGGCCTGGAGAATCCGATCGGCGTCACCCTGCTCAACGGTGCGCTGTATGTGGGCGAGATCGGCCGCGTGATCCGCTTCGACAACATCGACCAGCGTTACGCGCAAAAGCCGTCGTACGAGGTGGTCAAGGTCAGCCTGCCCGACGACAAATGGCATGGCGAGAAAATCATGAAGGCCGGTCCCGACGGCAAGCTCTACATCCCGGTCGGCGCGCCGTGCAACGTCTGCGACACCGACGACACCAAGTCCGCCAAGATCTACCGCATGAACGCGGACGGCAGCGGACTGGAGGAATACGCGCGCGGCGTGCGCAACACCGTCGGCTTCGCCTTCCATCCGACCACCAAGGCGCTGTGGTTCACCGATAACGGCCGCGATCAGATGGGCGACAACACGCCGTCGTGCGAGCTCAACATCGCGCCCAAGGCCGGCTTGCATTTCGGCTTTCCATACTGCCACGGCGGCGTGGTGCCGGACCCGGACTTCGCCAAGGGCCGCACGTGCGAAGAGTTCGTTGAACCGGTCGCCAAGCTGGGGCCGCACGTGGCGCCGCTGGGCTTGACGTTTTACACCGGCAAGCAGTTCCCCGAGGCGTACCGCAACAACGTCTACGTCGCCGAGCACGGCTCGTGGAACCGCACCACCAAGAGCGGCTACAGCGTGCGCCTGATCACGCTGTACGGCAGCAAAGTCGTCAGCGACACCGCCTTCATCGACGGCTTCCTGCGCGGCGAGGAAGTGGTGGGCCGCCCGGTCGATGTGGTCACGTTGGCCGACGGCTCGATGCTGGTGTCCGACGACCACGGCGGGCGCGTGTTCCGCGTGACGTACGACGGCAAGTGACCGCCTACAGCGGCGGACCGTGGCGATAAGGATTTGCTGTGGCTATGCATCGGCGGCTAGATGGGCACAAACATTGGCCGCCCGCCGCGCCACATCGCCAGCCGTCAGATGCCAATGTCAATCCCCCAATGGGTAGATCGGCAAACTGCTGTTATCGAGCCATTGAGCTGCTAACACGCTACCAAGAGCGGATGCTTTGCGCAGCCATATCTGGCCTTGCGTGGTGTCTTGAGGCGCATGGATACCATTCGTGAGCATGTATCCCATCACTGCCATCGCCTTGATATTCCCACCTGCCGCCGCGCGCTGTAAGAAGCGCCAACCATCCGACTCACTTTGCAGTACGCCCTTGCCTGTAATATATAACTCGCCAAGCATCTCTTCGGCACCGGGATGACGCTGTTGAGCTGCTTTGTTGATCCACAATGCCGCCTGATGCAAGTCTTTTGGCACCCCTTTTCCACGTAAGTACATTAAGCCCAGATGCATTTGAGCCGCTGGAATCTCAGCATCCGCAGCCTTCCGGTAAAGAGCCACGGCGTGGATATCGTTACGCTCAACACCAAGTCCACCTTCATAAAAACTTCCTAGCTTATCTTCAGCGTCATGGTCACCTTGGTTGGCAGCCTTAGCGTACCATTCCGCCGCGAGGATGGGGTTACGAACAACGCCTGAGCCTGCTTCATAGAAGCGTCCTAACTTTATCTGTGCGTTGACGTTGCCTTGTTCTGCGGCTTTTTGATAATAAACCAGTGCTTGCTCGGGATTTTTAGATACTCCCGCCCCATAAGTTAGGCCGTTTGCCAGTTCGTATTGTGCGTCAGGTTGACCGCGGTCAGCTGCAAGGCGAAACATCTGGGCTGCATATTCAAGGTTCATAGGTAACCCTCCTGGCCCTCGATAGAGCATTCCCAATTTGTATAGGGCAGTAATATCTCCTTTAAGCGCACTAGCACGATAAGCATCTGCCAAGAGCAAGGCTTTTTGCTTCTGTTCAGCTGTTTCGATAGTCCACACGTACTGCATGGAAGCCCAAGCACCAATTTTTATGCCGTTAATCGTTGCAGGTTGAAATTGGCAATGCTCAATGCCGTGTTGTGCCGCTTCGTCTAATAGAGGGTAGCCGCTGGTTTTGACAATGACCGAATCCTTAACTTTCCCATCCTCGCTAATCAGGAAAGACAACTTTACGGTGCCGGTTTGCTCCTTGCGTAAAGCTTCCTTAGGCCATTCAGGCTTCTGACAGGTATTGAAGTCGGCTATTGGGCGCACGTCTGGTTCCCCGCTAACAGATGCACTGGCGCCCGCAAATATGGCGACTCCCAATGCTGCCGCAGCAACTTTTTTTCTGAAAATATTCGGTGTCATTAAAGAGCTTTAGAGGAGTTGTTATGATTAATATGGACAAAAGCGGAAACGATGGCCTGCGGCGATGACTGCCATTGGCCGCACTCGGCCTATGGGCAAAGATATCATCTTAACCAAAGGAAAAGCTCACCAATTCCCACATCACATGCCCGATCACTCCAGCGTCAGTTCGAGTCGGGCAGGAAATCTGGGGACAGGACCTGCTCTATGCTCCAAGGCATCTCGACGGGCAAGTCCGCGAGTTCCAGATGCGCTTCGTGGACGGCAATCGCCAGCGCGTCCTCCCATACTTCGGCCAGCCACTCGTCGCTGCTCAAGGAGCGCCGCAGACTGGGCATGCGATGGAGTAATTTGGCGATCCGACTGCGCTGATTGCGGATGGTGCATTCCCAGCTGGCGCCGCGTCGAGCCGGCTGATATCGCCACTTGAGCAAATGTCCCAACAGCGTTGTCATGCGGTGGGCCAACTGATGCCGGTGACTGATGTTCATATCCTCGAGCTCCTCGGCAATATGCTCGACATCCAGCAAGCCCCAACGCCCGGCACGCAGCAGCGCGACCTGCTCCTCGGCCCAGGCGGCGACGTCATCCTCGTAGCGTATGCTCATGAACGCCTCCGGTTTCCGCTATCGGCGGCTGCGCCATGGCGGTGGAAAGAAATCAAAATCCAGCAGCTGCGCCAGCGTCCAGGGCAGCTCGGCCCTGTAGTGCTTCGCCCAACGTCCAGGGGCTCACTTCCGGCAAATCGTCCAGCTGCGCTTCGTTGATGGCGAGGACGAAGGCATCGCTCCATACGTCTTCGGCGAAGCCCGGATCTGTCATCATTTGACGGAGACTGGGTGTCCGGCGCAACAACCTCTGGATACTTGCCCGCTGCTCGCGGATTGTTCGATGCCAGCTCGCGCCGCCACGGTCCGGCTGATACCGGCACTTGATCAGATGCTCGACCAACACCGCCAGACGATGACGCAGCTCCCTCCTCTCGCTTTTGCCCACCTCCTCGATCTCCTCGGCGATGTTGTCGATGTCCAGTTGCGACCACTGGCCCGAGCGCAGCAAAGCCGCCTGCTGCTTCGCCCAGGCTATGACGTCCTCATCGTAAAGCGTGCCCATGGCTGCTCCTCATCCGCGCACATTTGATTGGATCGACGCCATGATCAAAAGTTCAAGACGAAAAAAAACCGCGCCATGTGCAAGCACACGGCGCGGTTTTTAGCGGACTAAGCCGAGATTACTGTGCCGCTGCGGCCGCTTCTTCGGCGGCTGCTTTCATCGACAGCTTCAGGCGGCCGCGGTCGTCGGTTTCCAGAACCTTGACGCGCACTGCCTGGCCTTCTTTCAGGTAGTCGGCGACGGCGTTGACGCGCTCGTTGGCGATTTGCGAGATGTGCAGCAGACCATCCTTGCCCGGCATGACCTGGACGATCGCGCCGAAGTCCAGCAGCTTCAACACCACGCCGTCGTAGGTCTTGCCCACTTCGACCGAGGCGGTCAGCTCTTCGATGCGGCGCTTGGCTTCCTGGCCGGCGGCGGCGTCGACGGAGGCGATGGTGACCACGCCTTCGTCGCTGATGTCGATCTGCGTGCCGGTCTCTTCGGTCAGCGCGCGGATGACGGCGCCGCCCTTGCCGATCACATCACGGATCTTCTCAGGATTGATCTTGATGGTGATCAGGCGCGGCGCGAAATCGGACAGTTCCGTTTTCACGTGCGGCATGGCTTTTTGCATTTCGCCCAGGATGTGCTCGCGGCCTTCCTTGGCTTGCGCCAGCGCCACTTGCATGATTTCCTTGGTGATGCCCATGATCTTGATGTCCATCTGCAGCGCGGTGATACCGTTGCGGGTACCGGCGACCTTGAAGTCCATGTCGCCCAGGTGATCTTCATCGCCCAGGATGTCCGACAGCACGGCGAACTTGCCGCCTTCCTTGATCAGGCCCATCGCGATGCCGGCGACGTGCTCTTTCATTGGAACGCCGGCGTCCATCAGCGCCAGGCAACCGCCGCAGACCGAAGCCATCGACGACGAACCGTTCGATTCGGTGATTTCCGACACCAGGCGCACGGAGTAGCTGAACTCTTCCGGTGCGGGCAGCGCGGCGATCAGCGCGCGCTTGGCCAGGCGGCCGTGGCCGATCTCGCGGCGCT